>DATBHQ010000001.1:0-2583 GCA_036557385.1 Solirubrobacterales bacterium
CCTCGACGCCTTCGTGGAGGGCGGTGAGCATCGCGTCGACCTCGGGGAGGTCAACGGCCGGGTGTTCGTCAACAACGTCTCGCTCGGGCTGTACGCGGACGCGGTGCAGAGGCCGGGCTACAGGGAGGCGAAGCTGCGGACCCTGCTCGACACGGTGCCGGACCTGCTGGGCCCGGATGGAAGCGGGCTCGACCTCGTCTGGCGCGGGCCCGGCGGCCACGAGCACCGCGGGGGCGCGGCGGTTCTGGTGTCGAACAATCGCTACCGGCTCGGGAGGGCCGTCGGCTCCGGGACCCGGCCGCGAATCGACGACGGCCTGCTTGGGATCACCGTTGCGTCGGCGCCGACCGGGATGGGCCAGGGAAGGCTCGCGCAACGGCCATGGCGCGAATGGTCGGCCACGGACTTCGAAGTGACGGCTGAGCATCCGGTGCCCGCCGGGATCGACGGTGAGGCGGTAATCCTTGATCCGCCGCTGCATTTCCGGATCAGGCCGGGCGTGCTCCGTGTGCGGATCTCGCGGAGGCATCCCGGCGCATCGCCATCCGCGGCTGTTCCCGAGACGGTCTGGGGCGGCCTGGCCGAATTGGCCAGGATCGCCGGAGGACGAACGACAACCACCAAGGAGGGCTGATGGAGATCCTGGAGATCGAACAGAAGGAGACGATGTCGCGAGAGGAGGCTGCGGAGCGGCTGCGAAGGTTCGCGGACACCCTTGCCCGCAACAACGACATCGAGTTCGAGCGCGGGGGAATGCACATGAAGGTTCACGTCCCCGATGAGATCCAGGTCAAGGTCGAGCTCGAGGTCGAGACCGACGAGTGCGAGCTGGAGATAGAGCTGACCTGGTGAGAGGAGGTCCGCTTAGGCGCACGTTGGCGGTGGCGGACCGACTCGATCTCGCGCTCTTCCAGGCGGTGACCGGCACTCGGACGCCGGTCCTTGACTCGGCGTTCGCCGGTCTCTCGAGGGCGGCGGACTACTCGCGGCTCTCGATCCTCTTCGCTCTCGGGCTAACGCTTGCGGGAGGCCCTCAGGGCCGACGGTCGGCGAGAAGGGGCATGGCCTCCGTGGCCGTGACCGCCGCCGTCGTCAACCTCGCACTCAAGCCCGTGATCCGACGGCGCCGACCCGATCGCAGGCGCATCGGAGAGATCGGCAAGCGATTGGTCAAGACCCCCGCCTCTAACTCATTCCCCTCGGGCCACTCAGCGGCGGCCTTTGCGTTCGCGACCGGTGTCGGCCGAGACGTCGGGTGGGTCAGGTCGCCGCTGTACGCGTTCGCCGGGCTGGTTGGGTACTCACGGGTCCATACTGGAGTGCACTACCCGCTCGACGTAGTCACCGGTGCACTTTGCGGGGTGGTCCTCGCCGGGTTGACTGGCGCGTCAATCGATCGAATGCTGCGAGTTCACCAATCCCAGGGGGTGTCGCTGCCCACCAGGGCCTCCTGCTCGAGGTAGCGGGCGTACTCCTCGAGCTCCTCGCGCGGGATCGAGTAGGTGTGCTCATCCTCGTCGGGGAAGCTCCTGGCCCGCACCTCCTCGGTGTAGGCCCGCACGCCGCGGAGCGACTCCTCGCGCAGGTGCGCGAAGTGCTTGACGAACTTCGGCTTGTGGCCGGCGTAGACGCCGAGCAGGTCGTGCAGCACCAGCACCTGCCCGTCGCTCGCGGGGCCGGCTCCGATCCCGATCACCGGGATCTCTAGCTTGGGCACGAGCGCCTCGGTCACCGCCGACGGGATCGCCTCGAAGACGATCGCGAAGCAGCCGACCGACTGGAGCGCGAACGCTTCCTCGGTGAGCTTCGCGGCGGCCTCCGCCGTTCGGCCCTGCGCCTTGAAGCCGCCGAGCACTGTGGCGGTCTGAGGAGTCAGTCCGACGTGGCCCATCACCGGTATCCCGGAGCGGACGATCGCCCGGGCGCGATCGACGGAGGGACCGCCGCGCTCGAGCTTGACCGCCGCGCAGCCTGCCTCCTTGACGAACCGCTGCGCGTTCTCGATCGCCTGCTGATCGGAGCTCTCGTAGGAGCCGAAGGGCATGTCGCCGATCAGCAGCGGGTGCTTCAGGCCCCGGCGCACGGCCGCAGCCATCATCAGCATCTCCTCCATCCCGACCGGGGTGGTCGCGTCGTAGCCGAGCACCACCATGGCGGCCGTGTCGCCGACCAGCACCGCATCGACTCCGGCCTCGTCGACGATCTGGGCTGACGGGTAGTCGTAGGCGGTCACCATCACGATCGGCTGGCCGGCGCGCTTCATCTCCGCCAGCTGCGGCAGGGTCACCGGCTTGCGGTCGGCGTTCATCGGGTTGTCGGGTGGCTGAGTGCTCACAGCAGTGCCTCCTTACTTGAATCGGGTGGCTCCTTGGCTTCGCCTGCGGAGCCCCCTCTCATGACACTCGTTCAAGCAGCACGGACGGGTCGCTGTCGATCGCGACCACCTCGTTCCGGTCGTCGACGTGAACGACGACCGGCGAGTAGCGCTCCAGGTCCCTCTCGTCGAGGGCGCCGAAGCTGGCGACGATCACCTTGTCCCCGTTGCGCACGAGACGCGCGGCGGCGCCGTTCACCTGCACGGTG
>DATBHQ010000002.1:0-11755 GCA_036557385.1 Solirubrobacterales bacterium
GCGACCATCCGATCCGAGATCCGCGGATTGCGCTCCTCGCAGAGCTCGACCTCCAGCGTGGCGAGCTCGGACACCTGCTTGCCGACCCGCTGGAACCTCTGCACCACCGCCTCGCGAAGCTCGTCGGTCACCTCCACGTTCCTGCCTCGGACCTCGATCCTCACGTCGGCCTCCTTCCGTCGGGGTGGCGTTCTGATGCTACGCCCGACGAGGTCGGTCGGCAAGCGTTGCCGTCAGCGGCGCTGGTGTCGCCCGTGCCCGCGCTTCCGGTGCGGCACCCGCTTGAAGACCTTCCGCACCCGCGGCTCGGCCTGCACCACGGGAACCGACGACGTATTGCCGCTGAGGACGCCGCCCGCCGCGTTCAGGAAGAAGGTGGTCTGCGCCTCGTCCAGTCCGTTCGCGTAGGGGTGCGAGCAGGTGTCGGTCGGGAACCGGGACGGCCGAGCGGCGCCGCGCTTGCCCTTGCCCGCGTGGTCCACGGCGTCGACGAAGGCGGCGAACGTCACCGAGTCCACGATCGTGCCGATGTGGCTGGTGGTGCGCCCCGGGCAGACCCCTTGGATCAGGACGTTCCTCGCCCCCTTGAGCGAGGAGGTGGGGTGCTTGCCGCCCTGGGGCTGGACGGTCTCGTCGGTGAGCGAGCGGACGGTCGTGTAGGAGACATTGCCGGGCGTCTCGTCCGGCTGGGAGTTGATGGCGCGCAGCAGGCGGGAGCCGGCGATCTGCTGCCAGTCGGCGGGCGGGCACGGGGTGGCGGCGGAGCAGGACCCGAGGCCCAGGATCGTGCCGTGCTGCGTCCCGGCGGCGAGGACCGCGTCACTGACCTTCTTCCGCAGGTCCGGCCAGTAGGTGAGGGCGAAGCGCGGCAGCAGGCCGCCCTGGCTGATTCCGATCACCGCGACCTTGCGGTGGGCCAGGAGGAACTCCTTGCGCAGCCCGTAGACCAGGTACTGGGCCGAGACCTGGATGTCCGCCGTCATGAAGTCCGGGAAGTTGACGTAGCAGACGGGATGGCCGTAGGCCTCGAAGGCGCCCTGGCCGATCAGGTAGGACTGGTCGCCCGAGGCCCCCGTCCCGGTGACGAGCATCACCGGTGTCGACCCCGCGTTGGTCGGGTCCATCGGGCACTTGAAGGCCGCCTCGAGCTCGCTCTGCGGGACGGTCAGACGCGGGCCGCTCGCCGCGGCCGAAGCGGGTCCGGCCGCGAGCAGTCCGAGCATCGCGATGCACGCGCCCGCGGCGAGCCTCCTTGCTCCCCTCATGGAGCACAGCGTATTGGTTCAGAGGGCGTGGGCGAACGTCAGGCCCACCACCCTGCGTGCGCCGGCCGCTCGTAGTGCGCCGGCGCACGCCCCGAGAGTCGCGCCGGTGGTCCAGACGTCGTCGACCAGGAGGACTGCCCTCGGCGGATCGGCGACCGCCCGGACGCGGGGCGCGCCGCTGAGCCGCTGCCGGCGCCTGCGGCCCACCTGGCGCCGCCCGCCATCCCGGCGTAGGCATGGCAGGTGCGGCAGACCGGCCCGCTCACAGAGGGCGATCGCGATCTCCTCGGCCGGGTCGAAGCCTCGCCACCGCCACCGCCACGGAGCCGCGGGGACCGGCACGACGGCGTCAGCCGATTCGCCATCGGGCAGCGCACGCAGCATCGCTCCCGCGGCGATGCCCGCCAGCGAGAGCCTGCGGCCGTACTTGAGACCGTGGATGACCCGGCGGGCCACCCCGTCGAACGGGGATGCCGAGAGGGCCAGGTCGAGACCGGGCGGACCCGGATCCCGCACCCGCGGAGCGGCCGCGAGCTCCGCCTCGCACCGCTCGCAGAGGACTGCCGCGGCCAGGCGGGCAGCGCCGCAGGCCGCACAGAGCGGTGGTGCGATGAGTGAGGCAATCTGGTCGGCGAACGCGATCGATCGATCGTCCAGGCGGGCGCCTCACGAATGGCGCGCGGTTTGCCAGGAAGCAGTGTCCGCCCGGGGGGCGAACGTCCCGGAGCTTGCGCTCAGCGATAGATGTGGGACGCGCAGATCGCGCAGGTCGCGGGCAGCCAGTTCAATCGCATCTCCCGCCGGCAGCTCAACGAGATTGGCTTGACCGATGCCGCCGTCAGCCGCTGGGTCGCGGCCGGTCGCCTGATTGCCGTCGAGGAAGGCGTGTTCGCCGTTGCGCCGCTACGCGAGGATGATGACTGGGGACGCTGGATGGGCGCCACCTTGACGGCTCCTGAAAGTGCCTTGAGCCACACCAGCGCCGCTAACGCTTGGGGAGTCCTCTCGTTGCACGAGGCATTCGTGACCATCACCCGCCCCGGGAGCGGTGGGCCCAGACTGCACGGCGGAGTGTTCGCGTTCCGCAGCTCCACGCTTAGCGGTGAGGTGACGCAGCTTCAGGAGATTCCGATCACGTCGATCTCACGAACGCTGCTCGACCTGGCAAGAACAGTCAGCCCAAGGGCGCTTGCCCGGGCTGTCCGTGAGGCCGTCAGGCTCGAGCACACTACGTTGGTCCAGCTCGGCGATCGCCTCGGCGAATACCGCGGCCGGCGCGGAACGCGCAGACTCGCCCAGGTACTTGCCCGCTACGCGGGACTGCCGCTCGAGCGAGCACGCAGCGGAGCCGAGATCAGGGCGTTGGAGATGCTGCGCGCGGCGGGCCGTCGCCTGCCCAGGCTGAACATCAGAGTCGCCGGGGAGGAAGCCGATCTCAGCTGGCCGGATGCTCGGCTCATAATCGAGATCGACGGCGGTCCCTTTCACGTCGACCGCGGCGAGGACGCGCGCAAGCAGCGATGCTGGGAGCAGGCAGGATGGACCGTTCGTCGCATCCCCTCGGAGGACGTATACGAGCGCCCGCGCCGTCTCCTCGCCCTGGCGCCAAGTTGAGCGTCCCGGAGTTTGCGCTGAGCGAAAGCTCCGGGACGTTCGCTGGTGGTTCTAGCCGAGCGGGCGGTCGCCGCCGGCGCCGTAGAGGCCGCCGACGATGAGGGCGCCTGACGGGACCTCGGCGCCCGGCAGGACGACGCACTCGCGCAGCATCGCGCCCGCCCCGAGCCGGCAGCGGTCGCCCACCACCACCGGCCCGTGCAGGCTGGCGCCCTCGCCGACCCGCGCGTCGGGGCCGATCAACACCGGGGCCGTCACCCGCACCCCGTCGAGGTCCGAGTCCCCGCCCGCGTAGACCCCCTTGGACACCTCCGGCGCCTGCGGCTCGATCCCGACCTCTCCGGTCAGCGCGTCGAGGTTGCCCTGCACGAACTCCCCGACCGAGCCGATGTCGTTCCAGTAGGCGTCGATCTCGTGGGAGTAGAACGGGATGTCCCCGTCCAGCAGCGAGGGGAACACGTCCATCGCCCAGTCGACGAAGCCGGGCGGCTGGTCCTCGTCGCCCGCCGGGCTCCTGTGGTCCGGCGGAGGGAAGTGGTCGAAGATCTCCCTGCGGAACATGTAGATGCCGCAGTTGGCGAGGTCGGAGAGCGCCTCCGCGGGCTCCGGCTTCTCCTGGAAACCCTGGATCCGTCCCTCGTCGTCCGTGATCGCGACCCCGAACTGAGTCGTGTCCTCGACGCGCTTCGTCGCCAGGGTGGCGATGGCCCCGCGCTCGACGTTCGCCTCATGAGCGGTGCGCATCGCGGCCAGGTCGATGTCCGTGAGCGCGTCGCCGGAGATGATCAGAAAGGAGTCCGTCTCGGAGAGAAAGTCGCGGACCTTGCCCACTCCCCCCGCCGTGCCGAGCGGCTCGGGCTCCTCGCTGTAGGACACCTCGAGACCGAACTTCGAGCCGTCGCCGAGCACCTCCCGGATCTGCTCGGGGAGGTAGGAGAGGTTGGCCACGACCTGCCCGAAGCCGTGGACGGCGAGCAGATCCGCGATCCAGGCGACGATCGGGCGGTTCAGCACCGGGGCCACCGGCTTCGGCATCACGTAGGTGAGCGGCCGCAGGCGCGTGCCGAGCCCCGCCGCCAGGATCATCGCCCTCATCCGCGTCAGGGTTTCAGATCAGCGCCGCTGCTTCTTGTGCTTCTTCTTCTTGTGCTTCTTGCACTTCTTGTGCTTCTTGTGCTTCTTCTTCTTCGAGTCGGCGGCGCGCTTCTTGTGCTTCTTGTGCTTCTTCTTGCACTTCTTGCTCTTCTTCCCCTTCTTGTTCGTCGCGCACGGGCACTTGGCAGGGGCCTTCTGGCAGGCGGGCGCGGCGGATGAGGCGGAGCCGACGATGCGGAAGACCGTGGTCTGGTTCATCACATAGAGGTTGCAGGCGGAGTCCTCGCCGAAGGAGCGCGCGCTATCCAGTGCCCCGACAGCCCCCTCGGCTCGATCGGTGTTGAACGGATGGGCGAGCTCCAGCGAGCGCAGCTGGGCGGTGCAGAGGTCGGCGTAGAGGTACCGGCCGGCTATCTCGGGCGCCTGGCTGCCCCGGTAGACGTAACCGCCGATGATCGCGCAGCCGTTGGCGACGTTTCCCCCGGGATCGTCGTGCGGGTAGTCGAAGACGGGGTCGACGACGGGCCCGCTGCAGGTGCCCGGGTGCGGAAAGAGCCCCTCGCGACAGGGCCAGCCGTAGTTCGCACCGCGCCCTCCACCCGCTGCCCGCGGGGAGAGATCGACCTCCTCATAGGAGGTGTCACCGACGTCGCCGATGACGAGATCCCCGGTGAGGTGGTCGAAGGAGAAGCGGAAGGGGTTGCGCAGGCCGAGGCCCCAGATCTCCGGCAGGGCGCCCGGCACGCCGACGAACGGGTTCGTCCCCGGGACGCCGTGCGCTCCCTGGCCGGCGCCGTGCGGATCGATGCGGAAGATCTTTCCGTAGGGGACCCCGAGCGATTGAGCGTTGGCGCTGTTGGCGTCGTCGCCGGTGGTGAGGTACAGGTAGCCGTCCGGGCCGAACTGGAGCTGGCCGCCGTTGTGGTTCGGGGCCCCGTGGCTGTACGTCCAGACGGTTCTCCGGCTGGCCGGGTCGGCGACGTTCGGGTTCGAGCTGACGTGGTACTCGTCGACGTGGATGTCGCCGAGCGCACCGGCGGCGGTCGAGCCCGTGTAATAGACGTAGAAGAGCCCGTTCGAGGCGTAGCTCGGGTCGAACGCCATCGAGAGCAGGCCGCGCTCGCTCTCCGTCGTCGTGCGGGTGTGGATGTCGAGGAACCGGCTGACGGTGCCGTCGTGGAGGACCTCGATGTAGCCGGGGCGCTCAACGACGAACAGCCGGGGGTCACCGGGGGGCGAGGTCGCGAAGACGGGCTGATCGAAGGTCGGGCCGATCGACTGCAGGTTGACCGCGCCCGCCTGCGAAGGCACAAGCAGCAGCGCCAGCACGATGCCGGCCAGAGCCGCGGTCCGGATGCGCGATCCCACCGCGCCCATCATCCCCCACACCGCGGCGGAGTAGTCACGCTGGACGAATTGAGTACCGCTGGGCGTGAGCCTAGTAGCGGTAGTGATCGCTCTTGTAGGGCCCCTCGACCGGGACGCCGATGTAGGCGGCCTGCTCGGGATCGAGCTCGGTGAGCTCCACGCCGAGCGCGTCGAGATGGAGGCGGGCCACCTTCTCGTCCAGGTGCTTGGGCAGCACGTGGACCTCCTTGCCGTAGGCCTCCGCCTTGCCGAACAGCTCGATCTGGGCGATCACCTGGTTGGTGAAGGAGTTCGACATCACGAAGCTCGGGTGCCCGGTCGCGTTGCCCAGGTTCAGCAGCCGCCCCTCGGAGAGCACGATGATCGAGTGTCCGTCGGGGAAGCGCCACTCGTCGACCTGCGGCTTGATGTTGACCCGCTCGATCCCGTCGAAGCGCTCGAGCGCCGCCATCTGGATCTCGTCGTCGAAGTGGCCGATGTTGCCGACGATCGCCTGATGCTTCATCTGCACCATGTGGTCGATCGTGATCACGTCCTTGTTGCCGGTGGCGCTGATGAAGATGTCGGCGTCGCCGATCACGCTCTCGAGCCTGCGCACCTCGTAGCCCTGCATCGCGGCCTGGAGGGCGCAGATCGGGTCGATCTCGGTGACGATCACCCGGGCGCCCTGGCCGCGCAGTGACTCGGCGCAGCCCTTGCCGACGTCGCCGAAGCCGCAGATCACCGCAGTCTTGCCGCCGATCATCACGTCGGTGGCGCGGTTGATGCCGTCGATCAGCGAGTGGCGGCAGCCGTAGATGTTGTCGAACTTGGACTTGGTGACCGAGTCGTTGACGTTGATCGCCGGGAAGAGCAGCGTGCCGTTCGCCTGGCGCTCGTAGAGGCGGATCACGCCGGTGGTCGTCTCCTCGGTGACGCCCTTGATCCCCTCCGCCATCCTGGTGAAGCGCTGCGGATCTTCGCTGAGGCTCTTCCGGAGCAGCTCGAGGATCACCTTCTCCTCCTCGGATCCGGCCGTCTCTGAGCTCGGCACCGCGCCGGCCGTCTCGTACTCGGCGCCCTTGTGGACCAGCAGGGTGGCGTCGCCGCCGTCGTCGAGCAGCATGTTGGCGCCTGACTCGCCGTTCGGGCCCGCCTCGGGCCAGGTCAGTGCCTGCAGGGCGCACCACCAATACTCCTCCAGCGTCTCGCCCTTCCAGGCGAAGACGGGGACGCCCCGCGGGTCGTCCGGCGTGCCGTCGGGCCCGACCGCGATCGCCGCGGCGGCGTGATCCTGGGTGGAGAAGATGTTGCAGGAAGCCCAGCGGACCTCCGCGCCGAGGGCGAGGAGCGTCTCGATCAGCACCGCGGTCTGGACCGTCATGTGGAGCGAGCCGGTGACCCGGGCGCCGGTGAGCGGCTTCGACTCGGCGAACTCCGCGCGGGTCGCCATCAGGCCCGGCATCTCGTGCTCGGCGAGGCGGATCTCCTTGCGGCCGAAGTCGGCCAGGGTGAGATCGGCGACCTTGAAATCGGTGCCTGTGGACGTCGCTGTGCTGGTGGCGGTGCTCATGCGGTGGTTCGTCTCCTGGGTCGAAGTGTGAGGATGCTCAGGCTAACGGGGATACCGTCCCGGGGATGGAGGAGGGCATCCGCGTCGCCGAGGATACGGTCATCCCGCTCGATGAGATTCAGCTCCGCGCCAGCCGCTCGTCGGGCCCGGGAGGCCAGCATGCGAACGTCACCGCATCGCGGATCGAGGCCGTGTTCGACGTGGAGGCCTCCGAGGCGCTCACCGACCAGCAGCGCCGCCTGCTGCGCGACCGCCTCGGCGACCGCGTCACGGCGATCGCCCAGGACGCCCGCAGCCAGGCCCGCAACCGGGAGCTCGCCCTCGAGCGCCTGCGCGAGCGGCTCGCCGCCGGCCTGCGGCGCCCGAAGCCGCGCCGGCCGACGAAGCCCTCCCGGGCCGCCCGGGAGCGCCGCCTCGACCAAAAGCGCCGCACCTCGGAGCGCAAGGCGCAGCGGCGTCCCCCGCGCGACTTCTAGGAGCGGGACCGCAGCCAGAGCGCGCCCGCGAAGTACGCGATCGCGCCCGCGCCCAGCACCTCGATGTACGGGCTGCCGTCGTCGCCCTGGACGAGGCCGACGATCGATCCGACGACCAGGATCAGGACGAGCACCGTGCCCGCGAAGGCGGTCGCACGCTGGTTGATCATCTCCCAGCGCTCATCGCGCCGGGGCTCGGCGAGACCGCCGATCGTCTCGTTCCGGGCGCCGAAATAGAGGAACGCCGAGAACACCACGAACGCCGCGAGGGTGATTGCCGCGTTCCCGAGGTTGCCCCCGATCGCGGACGCGGTGGCGAAGACGATCCCGAGGAAGAGGCTCCAGATCGGGAGCCAGGGCGCCCGGAAGCATCGTCGTGCCGTGAACTTGGACTCAGGCATTGCCATCTGCATGAAATACCTCCTCAACCGATTTGTCGAAGTAGCGCGCGAGGGCGATCGCGAGCGGAAGCGAGGGCGTGTAGCGCTCGGTCTCGATCGAGTTGACCGTCTGCCTGGAGACGTCGAGCGCCTCGGCCAGCCGCTCCTGCGAGAGCCCCTGCTCGCCGCGAAGTCTTCGAATCTCGTTCTGCACGTGTGTAAAGCTAGCTTGACAACGGCCCAGTGTCAAGTGTGCTTTACATCACAGGTCAGGCGTCGGGGCGCCCCATCTCCCGCTTGAAGCCCTCGAGCACGTCGACCGCGAGGGGATCCACGCCGCGAGCATTGGCGAGCTCGATCGCGAGCAGGTCGCCGAGCATCACCGTGTGCAGGACGCGTTCGGTGCGCGTCTCACCCTCCGTCTCGATCGTGAGGACCGTCGAGGCGTAGGGCTCGACGGCCTTCGCGGTGAGCTCGATGCGCTTGCGCTCGCGCGGATGCTGGTCCCGGTCGGCGAGGAAGACCGCCGCGAAGCGGCCCTCCGCTCCCGACCAGCCCTCGATCTCGTTGTGGTCGGCCTCCGGCAGCGCCGCCGAGAAGGCCGGGAGCTTCGCGTTCTCGTTGATCTGCGTCTTCCAGCGGTAGGCGATCGGCGCCGTGAGGTCGGTCCCGTGGATGACCGGGACGGCATCGGCGATCTCACCGGCCAGCTCGCGGGCGCGGCTCTCCGCCGCCGCGAAGGTCGACCCGAGATGGGATGCGGCGGCGTCGATCTCCGTGTTGATTCGCGGCCCGGCCAGAGCCAGCGCGGCGAGCTCGGCCGCGACGCAGAACATGTAGCCGACCGCCGCCCTCGGCTGGAGGCCGGCCGGCAGCCCGATCACGGGCACGCCGTCCCTCCGTGCCACCTCCCCGAGCTCTCCGCCGGTCGTCGCCACCAGGCGCTGGGCGCCGACGGCCTCGGCCGCCGCGTAGGAGGCGAGTGTCTCCTCGGTGTCGCCCGAATAGCTCGAGCAGAGGACCGCCGAGCCGGGCGGTGCCCACGAGGGCAGCCCGTAGCCGCGCGCGACCAGCATCGGCTTGGTCAGCCGGTCGGCGAGCGCGGCCGCCGCGAGGTCGCCGCCGATCGCCGAACCGCCCATGCCGCAGACGAAGGCGGCCGGCGCCTCCATCGTCTGGGCCCTCGCCGTCTCGATCCGCCAGAGCGCATCCCGCAGGTGCTCGGGCAGCGCCCTCGCCGCATCGAGCATCGACCCGCCGATCACGCCGGTCATGAAACGGGTCGCTCCTCCGACCTACCACGGGTCGCGCTGTCGCGCGCCCTCACGCTATCGGAGCGTCCTCGCATCAGTTCCCCCTCCCCCACCACGGCTCCCTTCACCTCTCCCTCGACCCTGACGCCGGCGCTCAGGATGCTCTCCGTCACCGTCGCGCTGTCACCGACGACACAACCCTCCAGGAGGACCGACCGCTCGACGACGGCCCCGGACCCGACGGTGCAGTCCGGGCCGACCACGCAGGGCGGGCGCAGCTCCGCGTCGGGGGCGATCTCGCAACCCGGCGCCACCATCGCCGGATCGTCGACCTGCACGGAAGTCTCGACCCGTCGCTCGAGAATGTCCCAATTGGCCTCGAGGAAGCGGTCGGGCGTCCCGATGTCGATCCAGTAGCCCTCCAGCCGGATCCCATAGAGGCCCTCGCCGATCAGCTTCGGGAAGACCTCCCGCTCGATCGAGACGGACCGGTCGGGCGGGATCCGATCGAGCACCGAGCGCTCCAGCAGGTAGGCGCCGGCGTTGATCTCGTCGGTGTCGATCTGGTCCCGCGTCGGCTTCTCGAGGAACTCCGTGATCTCGCCGTCCTCGTGCCGGTGGACGAGCCCGTAGCCCGTCGGGTCGTCGACCGGATAGAGCGCGATCGTGGCCCGGGCTCCCGTCCGCTCGTGCTGTGCGATCAGCGCGGTCAGATCGAGGTCGCAGAGGACGTCTCCGTTGAGCACCAGGAATCGCTCTCCAAGCATGTCCTCCGCGAAGCGGATCGCGCCCGCCGTGCCCCGGGCGTCGGGCTCCTCGGCGTAGCGGATCTCCACCCCGGGCTCGAGCTCGGCGAGCGCCCGCCGCATCCCCTCGGCCAGATGGCCGCAGGAGACGATCACGTCGTCCACACCGTGCCGGACGAGCCAGTCGATCACGTAGGCGACGTGCGGTCGCCCCGCCAGGGGGAGCACCGGCTTCGGGACCGTGTAGGTGAGGGGGCGCAGGCGGGTCCCCTCGCCGCCCGCCAGGATCAGCGCCTGCACGTCAGCGCACCGCCGAACGATCACCGGCGCTCGGGCGGCCGATGGCCTCGTAGACGATGCCGGCGTCGCGGACGGTCTTCGGTTCGAGGAAGTTACGGCCATCGACGAGCAGCGGGTTAGCCATCCGCTTCTTGACCGCCGCCCAGTCGAGCTCCGCGAACTCCGGCCAATCGGTGACGAGGACCGCGGCGTCGGCGCCGTCGAGCGCGTCCATCGCGGAGCCCGTCATCTCGACGCCGGGCAGCAACTCGGAAGCCCGTTCGCCGGCGACCGGATCGAAGGCGACGACGGACGCCCCTTCGCCATGCAGCCTCGCCGCCAGCACGAGGCTCGAGGCCTCGCGCATGTCGTCGGTGTCGGGCTTGAATGCGAGCCCCAGCAGGGCGACGCGCCTACCGACCAGTGAGTCGAGGTGCTTGGAGAGCTTCGCCATCACCCGCCGCTTCTGCAGATCGTTCACCTCGATCACCGAGTTGAGCAGCTGGAAGTGGTAGCCGGAGTTCCCCGCCAGGATCTTGAGCGCCTGGGTGTCCTTGGGGAAGCAGCTGCCCCCGAAACCCAGCCCGGCGTTCAGGAATCGCGACCCGATGCGCGGATCCAGGCCCATGCCGCGCGCCACCTCGGTGACATCGGCCCCGACCTCGTCGCAGACATTGGCGATCTCGTTGATGAAGCTGATCTTCGTCGCCAAGTAGGCGTTCGACGCGAGCTTGATCATCTCGGCGCTCGAGAGGTCGGTCCGCACCATCGGCGCGCCTAGGGATTCGTAGACGGCCTCAACGGCCTCCGCGGCCCAGTCGTCCTCGGCGTCCGCCCCGATCACGACGCGGTCCGGCTCGAGGAAGTCCTTGACGGCAGTGCCCTCCTTGAGGAACTCGGGACAGGAGACGTAGCCGAGACCCGGCGCCTCGCGCTTGATCGTCCGCCCGGTCCCGACGGGAACGGTGCTCTTCATCACCAGGGCTCGGCCGTCCGGCTCGCCGATCTCCTCCACCGCCCGCTCCACGGCCGAGAGGTCGGCGTCCCCCGAGTAGGTGGGCGGGGTCTGAACGCAAATGAAGAGCAGGCGCGGCCCGTCGAGCAGCTCCGCCATCTCCGTCGTGAAGAGGAGGCGCTCGCGGTTGCGCTCGATCAGCTCCGGCAGACCGGGCTCGTGGATCGGCACCTCGCCCCGGCTCAGCGACTCGACCTTCTCGGGCACGATCTCGCGCACCACCACCCGGTGGCCGAGCTCGGCGAAGCACGCAGCCGTGACCAGGCCGACCCAGCCGGCCCCGACAACCCCGATCGGTTCCTTCTCGCTCACGCTCGCCTCCCTGGGGATGATCGCGCTATTTGCCTGATCAGGTTCCCGGGAGCTGCCGGAAGCCCTCGGCGATCCTAAGCATGTCCTCGTTGGGCACCGTCTCGATGAACGAATTCGAGACCCAGAAGGATCCGCGATCGGTCTGCCAGGCGACCATCCGCAGACGGTCGCCGTCGTAGAAGAGCTTGTACGTGCGGCCCCCGATCGTCTTCTCCTCGCTCGAACCGTCCAGAATCGGCGGGTCCTTCCAGAGGGTGCCCTCGAAGCCGTAGTAGTCGCCGAGCGTGGGCAGTGAGAAGACCCACTTGTAGGCGCCGCGCTCGGCGTGCGGCGGCGATTCGTCGCCCTTCCCGTTGATCTTGTAGACGCGTGGCTTCTGCGCGAATTCGCTGCCCTGCTC
>DATBHQ010000003.1:0-8953 GCA_036557385.1 Solirubrobacterales bacterium
AGCGAGGCGAGGCGATCGAGGAGGTAGGCGCAGCGCATCGCGACCACGCCGATCAGGTCGGTCGAGACGCTCAGCGGGCGACGCCCGCCGTGCTCGATCAGCCGCCGGTCAGTCGCCCGGAAGCTGAGCTGGAAGCGATAGAGGTCCTGGTCCTCACCGCTTCCCGGCCATCCCGCCCGGTCCCGGTGGGCGCCCACCGCCTCCACGAACTCGTCCGGCCAGCCGAACGGAGCGTCGATCGCGACCTTGTCCGCGCCCTCGATCGCGCCCAGCAGCGCGTCGTCGTCCAAGCCAGCGCGAAGGTCGGAGACGATCGGCCGTCCCGGCCCCCATTCGATGGCGCAGGTGCTGGTGTTCGCGGGCTGCGCCGCGAGATCGATCCCGAGCGTGCGCACTGGCTGATCGTATTCCGGGTATAGGGCCGTGCATGGAGGAAGTGCTGCCGGGCGTCTGGCACTGGACCGCGGAGCACCCGAGGATCCATGCCGAGGTGCACTCGCACTGGGTCCCGGGGTCGGGCGCCCTGATCGATCCGCTGCTGCCGCCGGACGAGGGAATGGAGCCGTTTCGCGAGCGGCCACCCGACCGCGTCCTGCTCAGCAACCGCCACCACCTGCGGCACGCGGAGCGCTTCGCCGATCAGCTCGGCTGCGTGATCGAGTGCTCAAGGGCCGGGCTGCACGAGTTCGAGAGCGGCCCCGAGGTCCGCGGATTCGACTTCGGCGACGAGGTGGCTCCGGCGATCGAGGCCCTCGAGGTCGGCGCGATCTGCCCGGATGAGTCGGCGCTCCTGATTCGCGACGCGGGAGCCCTCGTGATCGCCGACGGGATCATTCATCGCGAGGGGCAGATGCGATTCGTCTCTGACGGGCTGCTCGGCGACGATCCCGAGGCGATCAAGGCCGGCCTGCGGAGCGCGTACCGGCGTCTGCTCGATCGCGACTTCGACAACCTGCTGTTCGCGCATGGCGATCCGCTGATCGGCGCCGGCAAGGAGGCCCTTCGGGAGTTCGCCGAGGCCGCCTGAGCCGAGCGCGCGCCGGGGATAGGCTGCGTCCGTGACCCGCGAGGACTTCGAGATCGGCGATGGCAAGCCCGATGTCGCGGCGGCCGGGGGCGTCCTGATCGCGCGGGACGGGGAGGGCACGACCAGGATCGCGGTGATCCACCGCCCCAAGTACATGGACTGGTCGCTGCCGAAGGGAAAGCTCGAGGAGGGCGAGGGCTGGAAGGAGGCGGCCCTGCGCGAGGTGCGGGAGGAGACCGGCTTCCGCTGCGAGCCGGTCGTCGAGCTGCCACACGTCTCCTATCTCGACCGCAAGTCCAGGCGCAAGCTGGTCCGTTACTGGCTGATGGAGCCGGTGGAGGGCCGCTTCGAGCCGCACGGCGAGGTCGACGAGCTCCGCTGGGTCGTTCCGAAGGAGGCCGATGAAGTCCTCACCTATCCGCACGACAAGGAGCTCGTCAAGCGAGCCCTCCGGCGTCACCGGTGGCGGCGAGTTACGCGGGCGCTGACCCCGTGGTCGCGCCAGCCACTCCCGATCTAGCCCGAGAGCGGTAACGGTGCGGCCCTAGGATGGACTGTTGGGTACGACGGAATAGGAATCCAGCTCAGAGGGAAGGAGCCGCAAGTGACCAACAACACCGAGACAGCCATCCTCGCGGGGGGCTGCTTCTGGGGCGTGCAGGAGCTGCTGCGCCAGCGGGACGGCGTCATCTCGACCCGCGTCGGGTACACCGGCGGGGAGAACGACAACCCGACCTACGGCAACCATCCCGGCCACGCCGAGGCCGTCGAGATCGTCTTCGATCCCGATCGAATCTCCTACCGAGACATCCTCGAGTTCTTCTTCCAGATCCACGACCCGACGACCAGGGACCGGCAGGGCAACGACATCGGCTCGAGCTACCGCTCGGAGATCTTCTACACGACCGACGAGCAGCGCCGAGTCGCCGAGGACACAATCGCCGACGTTGACGCGTCCGGCATCTGGCCGGGCAAGGTGGTGACCGAGGTGAGCGAGGCCGGCCCCTTCTGGGAGGCCGAGCCCGAGCACCAGGACTACCTGCAGCGCTACCCGAACGGCTACACCTGCCACTACCCGCGGCCGGACTGGAAGCTGCCGCACCGGGAGCCCGCGGCGCAGAGCTGAGTCCAGCACCCGTCTCACCCGCGGGTTAGGCTCCTCGCGGGGAGATGGGGTACCTGGTCAAAGCGCCGCTCGGCCTCGGGCTGTTCTTCGGCGGGACCGTCCTGTTCAACGTCAAGCTCGTCTCGCTGCTGGAGACGGGGACGTGCGCGTCCGGCAACACGCCGTACCAGATCTCACAGCCCTGCCCGTCGGGCACCGGCACGGACATCCTCCTCCTGATGGCGTCGATCTTCGGCGGGCTGATCGGCACCTGGCTCTTCGCCGTCCGCGGTGACCCGCCGTGGCGCCGGGGCGGGCGCGGCGGTCGCTTCGGGGACTTCGGCTTTCCCGTCTTCGCCTGGGGCGTCTTCTTCACGGCGACCGGCGCGACCGCGCTGTTCGCCTCGCTCACCAATCAGGCGATCCAGGACTCGAGCGGCGGCAAGCTGGGCGGGATCATCGTCGGCGCCACCTTCCTGGTGATGGGCGTGCCGGCGTTGCTGATCGCGCTCGCCGGGCTGCTGCGGGGCCTGCGCGGCCGCGACGAGCGCCCGCCCGCGGCGGCGACGGCGCAGGTGAGCGCCGGCCTGGAGCAGGCGCGCGCCGCGCAGGAGCTCGGCAGCCGGCTCCCCTGGGTCACCGCGACGCCTTCGGGCGCCGGCGGCACCTCGGCCCAGATCGCCAAGCTCGAGCGCCTGCAGAGGCTCCGCGAGTCCGGCGCCCTCACCGACGCCGAGTTCGAGCGCGAGAAGGCGAAGGTCCTGGCGGAGGGCTGACCCGTCCGCGAGGACCCTTGTGCGGCGTCAGGCTGCTGACCTGATCCCGTCGGCATAATTCAGCCCTCGGCACCGGATGTCGATTGGACGGCTGGAGTGAACGGGCCGGTCGTCAGGGTGAGACAGGAGGTCTGGGTGCGTGCCACGGTCGTCGCGGTCGGGGTCATCTGCCTGGCGGTCATGACCGCGGCAGTGGCGGACGCCCATGCGCTCAAGCTCGTGGGGACGAAGGCCGGGAACCGGCTCATCGGGTCGAAGGGAGCCGACCGCCTGATCGGCAAGGGCGGCGCCGACCTGATCAAGGGCAGGCGCGGCCGCGACCGTCTCAGCGGTGGCAAGGGCCGAGACCTGCTGAACGGGGGGCCGGGCAGGGACCGCCTGATCGCCGGCCCCGGGGACGACGTGATCAAGGCCGCCGACGGCCGGGCCGACCGGCGGATCGACGGCGGTGGAGGCACCGACGCATGCGTGATCGACATCCCGGCCGACCTGCCGGTCACCCGGAACTGCGGCACGATCCGGATCCCATCCCCGGGTACCGGCGGCGGCGGAACCGGTGGCGGGGGCGGGGATGGTGGTGGGGTGGACCCCAACCTCCTGCAGGTCACCTCGGCCCAGGGGCTCACCTGCCTGCCGCTGCTCGGCTGCCTGTTCACGATCACCGGCGAGGGCGCCGACGCGCCCGCGGGAACGATCAGCAACGGCGGGGCCGTCACGTCGGCCGCCGGCACGGCGCTGAACGACGTGGCCCTCGGGACCTGGGTGGCGACCGGCACGTTCAACTGCGCCCCGGCGGGCGGGATGGGCTGGCTGCTGGTCACGATGGGCGCCAAGAGCAGCCCGCAGATCCCGGTGGACTGCGGCTAGAACCGCCCGATCAGCGGCTCGATGCGAGAGGATGGCGGGCGTGAGCGTCATGCCCGCAACCGAGGAGGAGGTCGCCTTCGCGGGGGCGGCGCGGATCGCCGAGATGATCCGCGCCGGCGAGATCTCGCCCAGCGAGATCCTCGAGCTCTACCTGGCGCGCATCTCGCGGATCGATCCGGAGCTGAACGCCTTCCGGGTTGTGCTCGGTGAGCGGGCGCGCGCCGACGCCAAGCGGGCCGAGAAGCGGCTGGCCGACGGCGAGGACGCACCGCTGCTCGGCGTGCCGGTGGCGGTCAAGGACAACGTCGACTACGCGGGGGAGGTCACGACGCACGGCACCGCCGCCTACGGCGAGCCCGCCACGGAGGACGGGCTGGTCGTCCGCCGGCTGCGGGACGCCGGCGCGGTGATCGTCGGCAAGACCAACCTGCCGGAGCTGGCGATCTACGGGTTCACGGAGAGCCCCACCTGGGGCGCCACCCGGAACCCGTGGGACCCATCGAAGACCTGCGGCGGCTCCAGCGGGGGCAGCGGCGTCGCGGTGGCGGCGGGAATGAGCGCGATCGCTCACGCCACGGACGGCGCCGGCTCGATTCGCTACCCGGCCGCCTTCTGCGGCCTCTTCGGCCTGAAGCCGCAGCGCAACCGGATCTCGCTGTGGCCCGATCGAGAGCACTGGTACGGACACACCGTGTCGGGCTGCGTCAGCCGGACCGTGATGGACACGGCGCTCTATCTCGACGTCATGAGCGGGCCCGAGAGGGGGGACTTCGAGTCGCCCCCGCCGTTCGAGCGGCCGCTGGTCGAGGCGGCGCGGACGCCGCCCGGGAAGCTCAGGATCGCCTGCACCACCAAGACGGCGGTCCCGGTGAGGAAGGCGCCCGAGGTCCTGGCCGCCTACCACGAGACGGTCGACTTGCTCCGCTCCCTCGGCCACGAGGTGACGGAGGCCGCGCCGAGCTACGCGCGCGTGCCGTACGACTTCTTCCCGATCTACTTCCGCGGGATCCGCGACGAGGCGCTGACGCTGCCGCATCCCGAGCGGCTCTCGAGCCAGAGCAAGGGGTTCGTGCGGCTCGGGCGCCTCTACAGCGACCGCAGGATGCTCAAGGTGAAGGACCGGATGCCCCGCGAGTCCGCGAAGGTCCAGAGGCTCTTCGACGACTTCGATGTCCTGCTCACCCCGGCGACCGCCCAGCCGCCCTTCGAGGTCGGAAAGCTGCTCGGAAAGGGGGCGATCCGAACCATGAACGCGATGAGCAACATCTTCCCGTACTCCTACATCTGGAACTACACGGGCCAGCCGGCGGCGACGATCCCCGCCGGCTTCGCCGACTCGGGGCTGCCGCGCTCGGTGATGTTGATCGCACGGCCCAACCGGGAGGACGTGCTGATTTCGCTCGGCGCCCAGATCGAGGCCGAGCGCCCCTGGGCGGACCGCCTGCCGCGGGTCTGAGCTAGCCCGCCGCGCCGACCCGCGCCGGCGCGCCGATCTCGATCTCCTGCGTCTCCGCGGCCATCTCGACCGACCCGTTGGTGCCGCCGAGCTCGTGCCAGCGCTCCTGGGCGGACTCACGGAAGTGATCGAGGAAGTCGTCGGAGTGCAGCGGGTCGTGGTGGAAGAGCAGCAGCCGCCGGGCCTCGACTCGGCGCGCGAAGGTGAGCGTGTCGGTGAGCCTGGAGTGGCCCCAGCCGACGTGCTCGGGGTACTCCTCGTCCGTGTACTGGCAGTCGTGGATCAGCAGGTCGGCGTCGCGGGCGAGGTCGAAGCCGGAGATCCACTCCGGCTCGAGCGTCTCCAGCGACGCGCCCAGGCCGGGCTCGTGATCGGAGATGTAGGTGAGGGTGGCGTCGGCGTCGGTGATGCGGTAGCCGAGGGTGGGCCCGCGATGGGTCACCGCCTCGGCGCGGATCCTGGCGGGCCCGATCTCCCACTCCGTGGCGGGGGTGTCGCGGAAGTTCACGTCGCAGGGGAGCTCGCGGACCTCGACCGGGGAGAGGGGGGCGGAGATGTAGCGCGCGATCCGCTCCTCCAGCGACGCCTCGGGGGAGGAGGGGCCCCAGATCGTGATCTGGGACTCCGAGCGGAAGCAGGGCGCGAAGAACATCAGCCCCTGGATGTGGTCGAGGTGGAGGTGGGTGAGCAGGATGTTGATCTTCGGGAGCTCCTTGGCGATCCCGACGCCGAGGCTGCGGATGCCGGTGCCGGCGTCGATGATCAGGGTCGAGCCGTCCGAGAGCTCGAGCTCGACGCAGGAGGTGTTGCCGCCATAGCGGTTCATCTCGGGTCCCGGGGCCGGGACAGAGCCGCGTGCTCCCCACACCTTGAGCTTCATTCGTACCTCACCTTCTCCTCTCTCCCCAGCCTATAGAGCGCTAATCACCGCCGCTCGAGTTTCGCGCCCAGAAGAAGATCATCGCCCCCTCCTGTCCCCCCTCGGCGACGATCGGGAGGGCGGTCGACTCGATCTCGTACTCGTCTCCCGTGACGGATCGCACAGAGAAATGTCCGTGAGCGGGACGTCCGCGGCGCAGCGCCTGGGTCGTCGGCAGCTCCTCTATCGGGATCGGCTCACCCTCGCCGGCGAACGGGCCGACGGCGTGACTCCACTCCTCCGCGGACATGTGGCCCTGCTCCTCGAAGGAGATCCCGAGCAGGGCGCCGGCGGCCTCGTTGTAGAAGATCAGGGCTCCGCTCTCATCGACCAGGAACGCGGGTGTGGAGAGGCTGGTGAGGAAGTTCCGAGCGAGGATCAGCTCGAGCGGCTTCTGGGCCATCGCGATCAAGTCTCCCTTATGCTCGCGGCCGCATGCGCCAAAGGGCTTGCGGGGCAGGAGCGGTGGTCGCGATCCTGGTTGTGGTCGCCAGCCTCGCCTGGGCGGGAAGCGGCGCGGCCCAGACCCCGGGCGTCCCGCCGGTCCCGATTCCGGACCTGCAGCGGGGATCGGTGCCGCAGTTCGAGGGCAAGACGGCCACGCCAAAGCGGGTGGACGGCGGGCCGGCGCCGCCGCGCAACCCGTTCATGGCGCCCAACCCGCGGAACAACATCCACGACGACCCCTACATGAGCGACACCTACCGGCGGTCGGGGCCGCTGGGGGACGGCCCCGAGCTCTCCATGGCCAACGCGCCGCCGCGCGAGTGCGGGTCGATCACCTTCGACTCGGCCGGGCGGATCGTGACGGTCTGCGTCGGGATCGACCGACCCGTGCTGGCGCTGCTGGACCCGCACTCGCTGCAGACGCTGGCGGCGATGCCACTGCCCCTTCGCAACGTGTCCGGCGCCAACCCCTTCAACGACTTCTCCGGCGGCGGCTACTTCTTCCTGGACCAGCGCGATCGGGCCGTGGTCCCGACGAACGATCGCCACGTCCTCGTCGTCCAGGTCACCAAAGCCCCCGGCTTCCAGGTGGTCGCCGACTACGACCTCAGCGCGAAGATCCCGCAGGGCGAGGGGATCGTCTCGGTGCTCCCCGACTGGTCCGGCAGGCTCTGGTTCGTCACCCGCCAGGGCCTGGTCGGGACGATCGATCGCTCCACTGGTGCCGTGAGGGTGAGGAGGCTCTCCGGCGAGGGCATCTCCAACTCCTTCGCGGTGGATCAGACCGGGGGCGTCTACATCGTCTCGGACAAGGCGCTCTACCGCTTCGATGCCAAGCGGAACGGGGCCCCGCGCGTCAGCTGGCGTGTCGTCTATCCGAACTCCGGGATCCACAAGCCGGGCCAGAGCGACGCCGGCTCGGGGACCACACCCACCCTGATGGGGAAGAAGTGGGTTGCGATCACCGACAACGCGGACCCGATGCACGTGGTCGTCTACCGGCGCACGATCAAGGCCAAGGCGAAGAAGCGGACGAAGCACGCGGGGTCAGCCGGCGCGAAGGCCAAGAAGAAGGCGAAGGGGCGGCGCGTGTGCCAGGCCGCCGTCTTCGCGAAGGGGGCCAGCGCGACCGACAACTCGCTGATCGGCACCGACAGGTCGCTGATCGCCGAGAACAACTACGGGTACAAGATCAGCGCCTCCGATCTGACCGGCGGCCCGACCACGCCGGGCCTCACCCGCATCGACGTCGTCAAGAAGAAGGCGAAGAAGGGGAAGAAGCGGAAGGGCCGGGCGAAGTTCCGCTGTCGCACGGTGTGGAAGAGCAACGAGCGCGCGCCGTCCGTCGTTCCCAAGCTCTCCCTGAGGAACGGGCTGGTCTACACCTACACCCACCCCGCGCGCTCCGACGGCATCGACGCCTGGTACCTCACCGCGCTCAACTTCCGGAACGGCAAGACGGTCTACCGCCGCCTCGCCGGCACGGGCACCTTCTTCAACAACAACTACGCCCCCGTGACGCTCGGGCCTGACAGCACGGCCTATGTCGGCGTCCTCGGGGGCGTAGTCGAGCTTCCCTAGCTCGGGCGGCCTTGAGCGGGATCACTTCACCGTGATCTCGCCCTCCATGCCCATCTCCTTGTGGTTGCTGACCGGGCAGTAGAACTCGTACTTCCCGGGCGGCAGGTTCACCGCCAGGGTTCCGCTCTGCCCCGGTGAGACGTCGCCCTCGATCTCCTGGTCGGACCCGTTGACATCTTCGATCTCGAGCGAGTGCGTCTGCTGCCCGTCGTTCTTGAGGTCGAACGTCACGTTTCCGGACTTCACGGTCGGATCGGAGGGGTCGAACTTGTAGTCGACGGCGGTCATGTCGACCGTCTGGCCGGCCCCCGCCGCCGCGCCACCGGTCGTCGAGGCCTGAGCCGCACCGCCGGTGTCGGCGCTGGTGTTGTCGTCACCGCCGCCACCGCAACCTGCGAGCGGCACGGCGACCGCGGCCGCGATCACGAACAGCGCTGCGAAACGTCGCTTGGCGCGCATCCACACCTCCACTGCGTTCGTAGGGACTGGGCCTGCCTAGGTCCCTACGTGGAGGCCGGAGGGGCGGATTGAGCCCCGGAGGGTTGATGGGGGTTAGGCGCGTGCGCGTGGGTGTCGCAGGCCGAGCTGGCCGCCGCACGCGGCCGAAGCGGGTAGTGGTTGCTACCCGCGAGGTCGCGGGTGGTGATCCAGCGAAGGCATGCGGCGTCCACGCGTGCGTGGATGACCCACATCAGCCCTCTAGCTCCGAGAGAGGCGATCCTCGGCCGGACGAGACGCCGGCCGAGGTCGCACCACGCCTGAGCCGCCTAAGAAA
>DATBHQ010000004.1:0-5192 GCA_036557385.1 Solirubrobacterales bacterium
CGTGCTGGGCGGACTGATCCTGCCGCCCGACTTCCTCTCGAAGCTGCAGGCCGAGCTCACCACGAACGCCTCGGAGCCCGCCAAGGTCGAGGTGCTCGTCAACCAGGACGACCCGCTGAAGGCGCAGATCGTGGACGACCGCATCAGCTCCCTGCTCACCCAGGCCAACCTGCTGCTCTCGGACAAGATCAGCGACGTCGCCCGGAACTACGAGCAGCTGCTCGCCAACGGCGGCCAGTTCGAGATCCCGTTCCTCAACCAGACCGTCAACGTGCTCGGCCTGCAGCGCTCCGAGCAGATCCTGCGATCGGTGGAGGGCAGCCTGCCCCCGGCACAGCGAGGACAGGTGAACCAGGTCACCGAGTTTGCGCGGCTCGCCCGCCAGAACCTGGCGCTGGCCAACCAGCTGCTCTCCTCGATCCGCCAGCCGATCGCCGTCGACAAGCAGGTGATCGCCGGGAGCATCCCGCCGCTCGACACCTTCGCGGTCGCGGTGGCGGCCGCGGTCACGCTGCTGTTCGTCACGGTGCTGCTCGTCTCCGGCTCGCTGGCGCTCGAGCGAGAGGAGAACACCTTCACCCGGCTCACCCGGGGATTGGTCAGCCGGGAGGGACTGCTGGTCGAGAAGGCGCTGCTCGGGACCGGTGCGGCGCTCGTGGTGACGCTGCTGATGCTGCTCGCGATCACGCCGTTCCAATCGATCGGCTGGAGCCGGATCTATCTGATCGTCCCGGCGATCCTGCTCGCCGGCGCCGCGTCCTCCGGCCTCGGCCTGGCCATCGGCGCCGCGGCGCGCGAGGTCCGTGCCAGCGCCCTGCTCGCCTTCGCGCTCGCGCTCCCGGTCGCCTTCATCTCGCTGGTGCCTTCGGGGACGGTCAGCAAGGGGCTGCTGGACGTGATCCATGTGATCGCGGGCGCCTTCCCGTTCCGCCCGGCGCTCGACGCCCTGTCGGGCGCGCTGTCGGCCTCCGGCCCGGACCTCGGCCTGCCGTTCCTGCACCTGGCGCTGCTCACGGTGGCCTATCTCGTGCTGGCGCGACTGGCGTTGCGAAGGTTTGCGTAGGCACAGTCCTAAACTGCGCCGGGTGAGCTTCCCGGCCACACGACTGAGACGCCTGCGGCGCACCGGGGCTCTTCGGGACCTGGTCCGCGAAACCGAGCTGACACCGGAGCACCTGGTCCAGCCGCTCTTCATCACCGCGGGGGAGGGCGTGCGCGAGCCGATCTCCTCGATGCCGGGGATGGAGCGGCTCTCGATCTCCGAGGCGGTGGCCGAGGTGACGGAGGTCGCCGCCGCCGGCGTCCGCGCGGTCATCCTCTTCGGGATCCCGGCGAGCAAGGACGAGGCCGGCAGCGAGGCCTATGACGACGAGGGCGTCGTCCAGATGGCGGTGAGGGCACTGAAGGAGGCGCATCCCGAGGTCGTCGTGATCACCGACGTCTGCCTCTGCGAGTACACCTCGCACGGCCACTGCGGGATCGTCCGAGAGGGTGAGGTGGACAACGACCTGACGCTCGAGCTGCTCGCCAAGACGGCGATCTCCCACGCCGCCGCCGGCGCGGACGCGGTGGCGCCCAGCGACATGATGGACGGCCGGGTGGGGGCGATCCGCAGCCAGCTCGATGAGGAGGGCCACTCGAACGTCCCGATCGTCGCCTACAGCGCCAAGTACGCCTCCGCCTTCTTCGGCCCGTTCCGCGAGGCGGCGGATTCGACCCCCGAGTTCGGCGACCGGCGCGGCTACCAGATGGATCCGGCCAACGCCGACGAGGCCGTCAGGGAGGCGAAGCTCGACCTGGAGGAGGGCGCCGACGTCGTCATGGTGAAGCCCGCGCTTCCCTACCTCGACGTGATCCGGCGGGTCAAGGACGCGACCGGAGCGCCACTGGCCGCCTACCACGTCGGAGGCGAGTACTCGATGCTGAAGGCGGCCGCGGATAACGGCTGGATCGACGAGCGCGCCGCGGCCATGGAGTCCCTCACCTCCATCCGCCGGGCTGGCGCCGACATGATCATCACCTACTTCGCGAAGGACGCCGCTGGCTGGCTGATGCGAGGGCGCGCGTGAGCGCGACCCGTTTGATGGAGGCCGGTCGGAGGTGAACCGCCCCGCGGACGGGATCACCACGGCCGGCGCGACGCCGAAGCTGCGCGCCCGCAAGGGCGGGGCCGCCGTGCCGCTGGACGAGACCGACAAGCGGCTGATGAACCTCCTGCAGTCCAGCTTCCCCCTGCATGCGACGCCTTTCGACGAGGTCGCCGCGGCGGCGGAGCTGGACGCGGACGAGGTCAAGTCCCGCACGCAGCGACTGCTCGACGAGCGGATCATCCGCGAGATCACGCCGATCTTCGACACCCGGGCTCTCGGGTACAGCTCGATGCTGGTGGCGGCCAAGGTCGATGCCGAGAACCCGCAGCGCGCCGCGAAGATCATCAACTCCCACCCCGGCGTCTCCCACAACTACCTGCGCACGCACGAGTTCAACCTCTGGTTCACGATCGCGACCCCGCCGGACTCGGGACTGGGCCTCGAAGGGACCCTGGAGGTCCTGCAGGACCTCACCGGGGCGGAGTCGATCCGTCAGCTGCCCACCCTGACCCTGTTCAAGATCAACATGAACCTGGAGATGGAGGGCGGAACGGCGGAGCTCGCGGCGCCCGTCGAGGCGGTCCCGCCGCGCGAGCTCGAGGCCCAGCCCTACGACGAGACGGACGTCGCCGTGATCCGGGCCCTGCAGGGACCGATGGAGGTGACCGACCGCCCCTACGACGCGGCGGCCGAGCGGGCCGGCATGAGCACCGACGAGCTCCTCGGCCACCTGGCCGGGATGGTCGATCGCAAGCTGCTGCGGCGGGTCGCCGCGATCCTCTTTCACCGCCGGGCCGGGTTCTCGGCGAACGGCATGGGGGTCTGGCGGGTCCCGGAGGACCGGGTCCTCGAGGTCGGCTCCCGGATGGCGGCCGTTCGCGGGATCTCGCACTGCTACGAGCGCCCCACCTACCGGGACTGGCCGTACAGCGTCTTCACCATGGCCCACGGCCGCTCCAAGGAGGAGTGCGACGCGATCCTCGACGGGATCGCGGAGACCCACGGCCTGCACGGCGCCGATCGCGCGGTCCTCTACTCCTCGACGGAGTACAAGAAGATCCGCCTCCACTACTTCACTGACGACTACGCCCGCTGGGAGGCGGAGCACACCTGAGTCGCTCCGAGGAGCTGTACCGGAGGGCGCAGGAGGTGATCCCGGGCGGGGTCAACTCCCCAGTGCGCGCGATGAAGCAGATCGGCCGCACTCCGATCTTCATCGAGCGAGGGGAGGGGCCCTACGTCTGGGACGTCGACGGCACGCGCTACGTGGACTGGGTCTCCTCCTGGGGGCCGCTGATCCACGGGCACGCCGACACGCTGGTGGTGGAGGCGATCCGCCAAGCGGCCGACCGCGGGACGAGCTTCGGGGCGCCGACGGCGGCCGAGGTCGAGCTGGCCGCCGAGGTCGTCGACCGCTTCTCGAGCGTCGAGATGGTCCGCATGACGAGCTCCGGCACCGAGGCGACGATGTCGGCGCTGCGACTCGCGCGGGCGGCCACCGGCCGCAGCAAGGTCGTCAAGTTCGCGGGCGCGTACCACGGCCACGTCGACGGGCTGCTCGCCGAGGGCGGCTCGGGGCTCGCAACCGCGGGGGTGCCCGCCAGCCCCGGCGTGACCGAGGCCCAGGCGTCCGACACACTGGTCGTGCCCTGGAACGACGCCGATGCCGTTGCCGAGGCGATCGCGCGCTCTCAGCCCGCCGCGGTGATCGCGGAGCCGATCCCGGCGAACATGGGTGTCGTTCCTCCGGACCCGGGATTCCTCGAGCGGGTGAGGGACGCGACGGCGGAGGCCGGGGCCCTCCTGGTCCTCGATGAGGTGATCAGCGGCTTTCGGGTGGCGCGCGGCGGGGCGCAGGAGCTGCTCGGCATCGACGCGGACCTGACCGTGATGGGCAAGGTGATCGGCGGCGGCCTGCCGGCGGCCGCCTACGGGGGCTCTCGCGAGCTGATGGAGTGGATCGCCCCGGCCGGCGACGTCTACCAGGCGGGGACCCTGTCCGGCAATCCGCTCGCGACCGCGGCGGGCCTGACGACGTTGCGGAAGCTCGACGGCGCCGCCTACCTGCGCCTGGCCGCGATCACCGACACGATCGCGAACGGGCTGCGGGCCGCCGCCGGCGACCGTCCCGTCCAGGTGGCGAGCGTGCCCGGGCTGCTCACGGTCTTCTTCTCGGAGCAGCCGGTCAGCGACTTCGCGGGCGCGAGCGCCTGCAACGCGGCCGCCTACGGACGCTTCTGCCGGGCGATGCTGGAGCGGGGCGTCTATCCGCCGGCCTCGCAGTTCGAGGCCTGGTTTCCGTCACTGGCGCACGATGACGACGCGATCGCCCAGACGATCGACGCCGCCGAGCAGGCCTTCCGGCAGGCCGCCTGAGCAGGCCCCGCTCTAACCTCGTATCTGGGAATGGCCTCGACGGATACCTCCCTCTCGCGACTGGCGGAGCTCCTCCGCGACGGTGAGCACGTGATCTCGCCCTACGTCGTCGATACGGACGAGGAGCCGGCGCTCGGCGCCTTGGCGGCGGCTGGCGTGAGGGCCGCCGAGGCCCCGGAGGAGTACCTGCTCCTGGTCGAGGCGACCAGGGAGGGCTACCTGCTCCACTACGAGACGCCCAGGCTGATCCAGGACGCCGACTCCGACCTGCGGCTGCTCGCCGGCGACTATCTCTACGCGCTCGGCCTGGAGCGGCTCGCCGCGCGCGGCGACCTGGAGGCGATCGGCGAGCTCGCCGACCTGATCAGCCTCGAGGCGCAGATCCACGCGGAGAACGGCGCCGCTCCCGACGATGAAGCGCGAGCGCTCTGGCTCGCGGCGACGGTCGCCGTTGCCGCCGGTGGCTCCCCAGAGCACGACGAGGCGAAGGAGCAGTTGCGCCGCGGCGAGCCCGGGGCAGCGCAGTCGCTGGCCGAAGCCGCCGCCGCGACCGCGCATCGAAACGACCTCGGTGACGCTCTGGCGCGCGCAGCCGAGTCGATAGGCTTCGATCGAGATCGACTCCCGGACCGTGGCTGACGAGGGAAACGACAAGCAGGGGGCACCGAAGCGCCTGGAGAAGCCGGATCCCGCCGGCTACTTCCAGGGCGAGTCGATGACCCGCCG
>DATBHQ010000005.1:0-13546 GCA_036557385.1 Solirubrobacterales bacterium
GTCCTGCTCGTTGAGTGGTTCGGCGAGAGCGATGGAGCCGGTTTCCGGTCGCGCAGTTGGTACGACTCGGCGAACTTCGACGGCCTGATGGGCTGGGCCCTGATCATCATCGTGATCATCATCGCCTTCGACCGTGGGGTGATCGAGCGGATCGATCGGCGTGTACACAGGTGGCGCGGCGACGTCGGCGGCTTCGGAGCATCTAGATCTGGAGGATCGGAAGGATGAACGCGACGCCCGAGGAGGCATGGACATGGCGGTGCTGAAGGCCCACCAGGTGACCAAGGAATTCCCGCCGCCGACCAAGGATCAGCCGGTCGTGCGCGCGCTGGACGGGATCGACTTCGAGATGAGCGGCCAGAGCTTCGTCTCGATGGTGGGCCCCTCCGGGTGCGGGAAGAGCACCTTCCTGAACATCGTGTCCGGGGTCGAGACGCCCAGCACCGGGAGCGTGCAGGTGACCGCCGACGGTGGCGGACCGGCCAAGCTCGGCTACGTCTTCCAGGACGCGCGGCTGCTGCCCTGGCGGACGGTGATCGACAACCTCCTGTACGTCCAGCCGAAGGCCAACAAGAATCCGGAGTACGTGCAGCCGTACCTCGACCTGGTCGGGCTCACGGGCTTCGAGCACATGTACCCGGCGCATCTGTCGGGCGGGATGCAGCAGCGGGTCGGCATCGCGCGCGCCCTCTCCGTCGAGCCCGACCTCTTGCTCATGGACGAGCCCTTCAGCCACCTCGATGCGATCACGGCACGGGGGATGCGGGAGGAGCTGCAGCGGATCTGGGAGCGGGAGAAGCGGACCGTCCTGTTCGTCACTCATGACGTGCTCGAGGCCGTCCAGCTCTCGGACCGAATCATCATCCTCGAGTACGGGGGCAAGAACTTCGCCGACATCGAGGTGGAGCTCGAGTACCCGCGTCTCCAGACCGACCCGGCGGTCTCGACCATGCAGTCCGAGATCCTCCAGGTCTTCGAGGAGATGGAGAGCCGCCGCGCGACACGGGACCCGCGGATCGCCGCCGCCGCCAACGGCGAATCGCCCGCTGCCTGACGTCGGCCTTCAGCCCCCGGCAACGTCCAAGACGACCCGGCCGACGACCTCGCCGGCCTCGAGCGCCTCGAGCGCCTCGTTCGCGCGCTCCAGGGGAAGGACGCGGTCGATGATCACCTGCACCCTCCCGTCGGCGACCAGCCTGATCACACGGTCGAGCTCGTTCATCGCCACGTAGCGGGAGCCGACCAGTTCGACCTCCTCGAGCACGAAACGGGCTGTCGGTAGGTCCAGCTTCGAGTCGAGCGAGTAGCCGACGGCGACGACGCGCCCGGCTGAGCGGACGAGGCGGAAGGCCCGCTGAAGCGTCTCGACGCTGCCGACCGTGTCCAGGACCACGTCCAGGCCCTCGTCGCCCGTGGACGCCATCAGCTTCGCCTCGAGCTCGGGATCGGAGGCGTCGTGCGCCTCGATCCCGAGTCCGCCGGCGACCTCGAGCGCGCGCTCGGAGACGTCGATTCCGAGGGCTCGCGCTCCCATCGCATGCGCGATCTGGAGCGCGTGGATCCCGACGCCGCCCAGGCCGATCACGGCCACGCGGCCGCCGGGCTGCACGCGGCCCCGGTTGACGACCGCGCGGTAGCTCGTGCCGAGCGCGCAGGTCAGCGGAGCGGCGTGAACCGGATCGATCTCCGGCGGCACCACCGCCAGGCGATCAAGCGGCGCGACCATGCGCTGGCGGAAGCCGCCGTCCGTCGTGAACCCGGTCCAGCCGCGGGGGTTCAGGCAGAGCTGCTCGGTCCCGGCGCGACACCGGGCGCAGCGCCGACACGGCCAGAGGTGGTAGACGACGACCACGGTTCCCGGCTCGAGCGTGGGGGGGTCGCTTCGCACGATGCGGGCGCAGATCTCGTGCCCCGGGATGTGGGGGAGCTCGAGCCGGTCGCTGTAGGGCTGGCGCCCCCGCGAGGTCTTCACGTCCGTGAAGCAGACCCCGCAGCTCAGCACCTCGAGCAGCGCGTGGCCCGGCGTCAGCTCGGGCTCCGGCATCTCCATGCGCTCGAGGGGCTCGCCGTACGAGCGCACGGCCATCCCGATCATCGGCGCGCTCCGGTCAGGGCGCCGTCAGGGACGACGCTGCTCGCCGTCGGGCGGCGGCGGTCCGCCGTCGTGGAGGATCACGGTGACGGCCCGCGCCTCCTCATCCCCCGGATTGATGTAGCGGTGGGGGAACGTGGAGGGGAAGTGGATGCTGTCGCCGACGCCGAGCTCGTAGCGCTCGAAGCCGACGAAGATGTCGAGACGGCCGCTCAGCACGAGCACCATCTCGGAGCCGGGATGCCGGTAGAGCTCCGGGTGGGACTCGGCGCCGGGCGCGTAGACCAGCTCGAGGAACTCGACGTCCGGCAGGGTCTCCGGCGTGAGCCGCTCCCAGTGGACGCCGCCCTCGATGTCGATGACGGCGCGGCCATCCCGTCGGACGACGTAGCGGGTGCCCGCCCCGGTCTCGGCCGAGGCGTCCGCGGGCTCCGTGGTTCGAGCCCGGGCAGCGGGCGAGGCGGTGGTGCCGTTCTCCTCGGCGCCCTCGGCGAAGAACGCGTCGACCGGAACGTCCAGCGCCTCGGCCAGCGCGAACAGGGTGGAGACCGAGGGCTGGGACTGCCCGCGTTCGATCTGGCTGATCAGGCTCGGCGAGACGCCCACAGCGCGGGCGAGCTCGGAGACCTTCAGGTGACGCTCCTTCCGGTAGGCGGCGACCTGCCCCCCGACCCGATCGGTCGCGTTTCCCCTGCGCTTGCGACGATCGTCGGCCGGCGCCTCCGAGGTAGCAGCCTTTGCCATCAGCAACCATCCTTACTAACGGTGCGGGTCATGAATTAAGCAATGCTATCCGATCGGTCGGATTCGAAACGCAAACCGGAATCCAGCCGAAATCCTGCGCTGGTGGCCGAATTCGAGCCTGCGGGCGGCCGACCCGGGGGCGCGACAAACCGATAGCATCACTAATGACGGTGGACGGATCGACAGCTTTGCTTCAACTTCGCCGCCTGGGGAGAGATGAGAATCGACGTTCACAACCACGTGATCCCGGAGCCGGCGATGGATCTCCTCAAGGAGGATCCGACCTACGGCGTCGAGATCAAGGGCCGGACGTGGCACGGTGGCCTGCACGTCGAGTTCGAGATCCTGCCGTCCTTCACCGACCCGGACGCGAAGCTCAAGGAGCTGCGCGAGAAGTGCCTCGAGTTCGCCGTGGTCTCGGTCACGCCTCCGTTGTTCTACTACCACGTCGACCCGGAACCGGGGGAGAGGATGGCGGCCGCGGTGAACGAGGGCCTCGCGCAGTTCTGCGCCGCCGCCCCTGATCGCTATCGCTGGCTCGCGTCGGTTCCGATGCAGGCCCCGGAGCGCGCCGCGGCCGTGCTCGAGGACGCGGCTGCCGCCGGGGCGGTTGGCGTCGAGATCGGAACGGCGGTGGACGGACGCCGCCTCGACGACGCCGCCTATGACGTCTTCTGGCGGGCCGCGGAGCGGCTGGACCTGCCGGTCACGCTGCACCCGGCATACGTCGAGCACTACACGGCCCTCGACGACTTCTACTTCGAGAACGTCCTCGGTTTCCTGTTCGAGACGACGGTCGCGGTCGAGCGGATCATCTGCGCCGGAGTGCTCGACCGCTTTCCCGGTCTGACGCTGGTCCTGCTGCACGGCGGCGGCTACTTCCCTTACCACGCGGGACGCCTGCGTCACGCGCGGACGGTGCGGCCCGAGCTCGCCGAGTCGCCGCCCGACCCCTGGGCCTATCTCGACCGACTGATGTTCGACACGATCACCCATGACCGCCAGGCGCTCGAGTACCTGGTCTCGCGGGTGGGGGCGGATCGGGTCGTGATGGGAACCGACCTGCCGTTCGACATGGCGAGCCCGGACCCGGTCTGCGCCCTCCAGGATGCGGCCGGCGATCGCAGGGCACGCCGAATCGCCGAGCGCAACCCGGCCGCGCTCTACGGACTGCCCACGGGCTGAGCCCGTCCCGCGGCGAGCTCGCGCTGTGCGAGCACCGCGTTCGTCGCGAGCGCTCCGACGATGACGATCCCGGCGAGCACCGCCTGCAGCGTCGGCGGCTCGCCGAGGAAGATCCAGATCCAGGTCGGCCCGAGGATGGTCTCCAGCAGGAGAAGCAGGCTGGTCTCCGGCGCCGAGAGCAGCCGCGGCCCCTGCACGATCAGGAGCAGCGCCGCCGGCAGCATCAGAGTGCTGAAGCCGATCACGATCACGAGGTCGTCGCCATCGACTGAGCCGAAGTCGGCGAGGGGGAGCATCGCGAGCGTGAGCAGCAGCGAGCCCGCCGCCTGCCAGGGCAGCACGTCCATGTCCCCCGAGCCCCGGACGATCACCAGCAGCGTCGAGGCAGCGATCGAGGCGCCGAGCGCCGACGCCACACCGATCATGTCCCCGCCCTGCGGCTCGGTCAGGAAGATCGTCGCGATCGTCGCGAACACCGCCGCGGCCGCAAGCTGGGTCCGGCGCGGGACGCCGGCTTGGCCCATCGTGCGCCCGATGAGGATCGTGAACATGGGGGCGCTCGCGACGATCACCAGCGCCAGTGCCGCGTTCACGTGGCGGATGGAGACGACGAAGCAGATGTTCCCCGCCGCCGCCATCACCGCCAGGGCGATGCCGTGCGCCCTGGGCCGCCAGGTGGCCGGACGGACCGGGGTGCGGGTGACGAACCGCATCAACAGCAGGTAGCCGACCAGCGTCCCGGCGCCGCGGAAGAGCAGCAGGGTCCACTGCGTCATGTCCAGCAGCTGGATGAAGAGGGCGTCCGGACTGAGCAGCAGCACCCCCAGGCTGACGATGGCGGCACCGCGCAGGTGGGTGTGGGGTCCGGAGAGCATGAAGCGACACTAATGTTAGGTTTAGTGGCCCTTACAAGGGAGACTGGGAGCGAGGTGAGCATGGGCGAGGCCGAACGAGCCGGCGCCGACGGGTTCGGGACCGGCTTCAGGCGAGGGGGAGTGATCGCGGTGCTCGCGACCGCCCAGGGCCTCGGCATCGCGCCGATGGTCGCGATCGGCGTCCTCGCACCGTTCCTGATCGATGACTTCGACATCTCGCGCACCAGCGTCGGGCTCCTGGTCGCCCTCGTCTCGGGCGTCTCCGCGGTGCTCTCACCGCTCGTCGGCAACCTCGCCGACGGGATGGAGGATCGCCGGGCGGTCCTCTGGGTGCTCGTCCTGGGGACGATCAGCCTGCTGTGGATGGCCGCGTCGCCGACCTACGCGATCCTGGTCGGAGGGCTCGCGCTCGCCGGCATCGCGCGGGCGGGATGCAACCCCGCAACCAACCGCGTCATCACGCTGAGGGTGGCCCCGGGGCAGCGCGGCTGGATCACCGGGCTCAAGCAATCGGGCGAGACCGTCGCGGTGATGCTCGCCGGGAGCATGCTGCCCGCACTCGCCCTGCTCTGGGGCTGGAGGGTCTCGATCCTGTCCCTCGCCGTGATCGCGATCGTCGCCCTGATCGTCGGCTGGGCCCTGGTGCAGAAGACGGACGGGGGCGAGTCCACGCGCGAGGAGCGGAAGGCCGCGCGGCTGAGGCCATCGATCGGCTGGCTGAACGGCTACAACCTCGCGATGGGCGGGGGCGCCGGAGCGATCACCGCCTATCTGCCGCTCTACGCGCACGAGGAGGGCCACCTCAGCGTCGCCGCCGCCGGCGGGGTGATCGTCCTCGCCGGGATCGTCGGAGGTGTCGGCAGGCTCCTGTGGAGCCACTGGAGCGAATCCAGCCTCGGGTTCCCAGTGGCGCTCTCCTGCCTGGCGGTGACCGCGGTCGGGTCGGGCGTCCTCCTGATCGCCGCGCCCGAGATCGGGCGCACCGCGTTCTGGGCCGGGGCCGCGCTCTGGGGCGCCAGCGGCCTCGCCTTCGGGGCGGTCGCGATGCTCGCGGTGATGGCCGAGTCCGACCCGACGAACACGGGCCGAGCGTCCGGCCTGAACGTCTTCTGGTTCGGCGTCGGGTTCACGATCACCCCGCCCCTGTTCGGGCTCCTCGTCGACCGGAGCCACGACTACGGACTGGGCTTCGCCCTGATCACCGCGATCTATGCGATCGCGGCGATCCAGATCCTGCTCGGCCGCGAGCACTTCAGGCCGCTGGTTCGCGCTGAGTCCGCCTAGGGCATCGTCACCGGCGCGCGCAGCGTCTCACACAGCACCAGCGCGGCCGGACCCGGACGGGCGATGGCCCAGCGGACGTCGTCCTCGAGCTCGTCGGGTCTGGTCGCCCTGCAGGCGACACCGAAGGACCCGATCAGCTCCTCCAGGTCCGGGACCTCCAGGTCGACGCCCCAGGTCTCGTCGTAGGCGTCCCGCTGGTACTCACGCAGGATCCCGTAGCCGCCGTCGTCGACGACCAGGAGGTTCGCGTTCAGATCGGCCTGCTTCGCCGAGGCGAGCTCCGCGATCGAGTACATGAAGCCGCCGTCCCCGGCGATCGCGAGGGAAGGCGAGTCCGGGCGCGCCACGGCCGCCCCGACGGCGGCGGGCCAGGCGTAGCCGAGCGTGCCCGAGCCGACCGGGTAGAGGAAGGTGCCGGCCCGTCCCGCGGGAAAGTCGCGCGCCGCCCAGTAGCCGAGCATCGTCATGTCCCAGGCGTGGACCGCCTCGGGAGGCAGGGCACCACGGATCGAGCGCAGCAACCCGCGCTCGGCGGCCCGGTCCTGCGCCGCGAGCACGGCCTCGATCCGGTCGCGGGCCGAGGCCGCGCGGGCGAGGCCGTCGCGGGAGGGCCTCTCGGGGGAGAGCCGGGCGACGAGGGCCTCCAGTCCCGCCGCGGCGTCGGCCACCAGGCCCGCCGCGGCGTTCGCTGAGGCGACACGGTCGGGCGAGGCATCGAGGATCACCAGGCGCTCGGGCGGCACCTCGATCCGGTACGCCGAGCTCGCCTCCTCGCCGAGCCGGGAGCCGACGCAGAGGACGATGTCCGACCCGGCGACCAGCTCCTGGAACGGTTGCTCGTCGGGCGTGCAGCCGGCGTAGAGCGAGTGGCCGGGATCGATCGATCCCTTGCCCATGAAGGTCGTCACCACCGGCGCGTCCAGCGCCTCGGCGAGCCGGCGCAGCTCCTCCGAGGCTCCGGAGCTGATCACGCCCCCGCCCGCCCAGATCAGCGGCGTGCGGGCGCCGTCGAGGATCCGGGCCGCGCGCTCGGCCTCGCCGGGATCCGGCTGTGCGGAGACCCGTTGACGCTCGTCGCCCGATCCCGGGAAGAGGCCGCTCGCGTCCGCCCGGAGCAGGTCGACCGGGACCTCGACGAAGGCGGGGCCCCGGGGCGGGCGCATCGCCTCGTCGCAGGCGGCGGCGACCAGGCCCGGGATCTGATCCACGGAGCGGACCGAGGCGGTGGACTTGACGATCGGCGCGAAGGACACGGACTGCTCGGGGAGCTCGTGGAGGGCGTCGCGGTTCGCGTCGAGCATCGAGGTCTCCACCTGGCTCGCCATCGCGACCAGCGGGACGTGCGACGACGCAGCCTCCATCACGCCGCCGAGCGAGATCAGTGCCCCGGGACCCGTGGAGAGGAAGAGGGCGGCGGGCCTTCCGGCGGCCCGGGCGTACCCGTCGGCCGCAAAGGCCGCGCCGAGCTCGGTTCGGTTGCCGACCTGGCGGATCGGGTTCTCGCGCAGGGCCTCCCAATAGGGAAGCGCGTGGACCCCCGGAACCCCGAAGCTCGCCTCGACGCCGCACTCGGCGAGAGTGGCCACCGCGAGCTCCGCGCCCGTGGTGGTGGCGGCACGGCTCACCGCGAGCTTCGCCTGAGCGTCGCCTGAGCCGCCGCCAGCCGCGCGATCGGGAGCCGCGCGGGGGAGCAGCTCACGTAGTCGAGCCCCAGGCGATCGAAGAAGTCGATGCTGTCGGGGTCGCCGCCATGCTCGCCACAGACGCCGATCTTCAAGTCGCCGTTTGCCGCGCGGCCGCGCTCCGTTCCGATGCGGACCAGCTCGCCGACCCCCGGCTCGTCGATCGTCTCGAAGGGGCTGCGGTCGATCAGGCCGCCCTCGACGTAGGGGCCGATGAACTTGCCCTCGACGTCGTCGCGCGAGAGGCCGATCGTGGTCTGGGTCAGGTCGTTGGTCCCGAAGCTGATGAAGTCCGCGTGCGCGGCGATGCGCCCTGCGAGCAGGCAGGTCCGCGGCAGCTCCGCCATGGTGCCCACCGCGAGGCCCAGCTCGTCGCCGCCCGCGGCCGCGATCTCTGCCTCGACGTCCGCCCGTACCGCGCGCAGCTCGGTCTCGTAGGCGATCAGCGGGATCATGATCTCCGCGTCGGGCGCGGAGCCCCGTGCCGCCGCGGCGGTCGCCGCCTCGACGATCGCTCTGACCTGCATCCGGTAGAGCGGGGGGTAGAGGATCCCGAGCCGCACCCCGCGGGTGCCCAGCATCGGGTTCGCCTCGTGGAGCTCGCCCGCCAGGGCGAGGTCGTCCCGGGCCTGCTCGAGCTGCTCTTTGGGCGCACCCTCCGCCTCCAGCGACGCCACCTGCTCGGCGAAGACGTCCTCCGGCAGGAACTCGTGGAGCGGGGGGTCGAGGAGCCGAATCGTGACGGGCAGCGAGCCCATCGCCTCGAAGATCGCCTCGAAGTCCCGGCGCTGGAGACGCGCGAGCTCGCCGAGCGCCTCGTCGAACCGGCGCTCCGCACCCCGGTCGCGCTCCTCGCCCACCTCCGCCCGGCGCCACTTCTCGGCGGCGATGAACGCCTCGCGCACGAGCTGGTCGCGATCGGAGCCGAAGAACATGTGCTCCGTCCTGCACAGCCCGATCCCCTCCGCGCCGAGGCCGCGCGCCCGCCGCGCGTCCTCCGGGGTGTCGGCGTTGGCGCGAACCCCGAGCCGCCTGCGCTCGTCCGCCCAGCCGAGCACGGCGTCGAGATCCTCGAGGCCCTCCGGCTCGACGAACGGGACGTCGTCGGAGCTGATCAGGCCGGCGGTGCCGTCGATCGCGATCACGTCCCCCTTGCGCAGGACCGTCTCACCGGAGGTGACCGTGCCCGCCTCGGGGTCGACGTGGAGGCCGGCGGCGCCGCTCACACAGGGCCGTCCCATTCCTCTCGCGATCAGCGCGGCGTGGGAGGCGCGGCCGCCCTCGGAGGTGACGATCCCGCGGGCGGCCGCGAACCCCGCCACGTCCTCGGCCTCGGTGAACGGCCGGACGAGGATCACGTCCTCGCCGGCGCCACCCAAGCGGACCGCCTCGTCGGCGCTCATCACGATCGCCCCGCGGGCGGCGCCGGGAGAGGCGGAGACGCCGCGCGCGAGCACCCGGTAGGAGGCCTCGGGGTCGAACTTCGGGTGGAGGAGGTCCTGCAGCCGTTCGGCCTCGATGGTCGCCAGGGCCTCGTTCTCGCTCAGCAGTCCCTCCCGGACAGCGTCGCGCGCGAAACGGACGGCGGCCTGGGCCGGCCGCTTCGCGTTCCGGGCCTGGAGCAGATAGAGGCGGCCGTCCTCGATCGTGAACTCGACGTCCTGCATATCGCGGTAGCGGCGCTCCAGGGTGCGCATGTCCTCCAGCAGGGCGGCATGCGCCTCGGGCAGCCGCCGCCGCAGGGTGTCGAGGTCCTCCGTCTTGCGGATGCCCGCGACGACGTCCTCGCCCTGGGCGTTGAAGAGGAAGTCGCCCGACGGCTCGGGCCCGCCGGTGACGCCGTCGCGGGAGAACGCGACCCCCGATCCGGACCGGGGGCCGGTGTTGCCGAAGACCATCTGCTGGACGGTCGCCGCGGTGCCCCAGTCCTCCGGGATGCCCTCGATCTTGCGGTATTCGACGGCCCGCGGATTTCCCCAGGACGAGAAGACCGCCGCGATCGCCTCGTGGAGCTGCTGGCGCGGGTCGTCGGGAACGGGCGAGGAGGTGCGGGCTTCGATCAGCTCCCGGAACTCGCCGGCGAGCCGGCGGAGGTCCTCGGGCTCCAGCTCGCTGTCGACCTCCACGCCGCGCTCCGAGCGAGCCTGCTCGATCGACGCCTCGAACAGCTCCCCCGGAATGCCCCGCACGACGTTGCCGAACATCTGCAGGAGCCGGCGGTAGGAGTCCCAGGCGAATCGCTCGTTCGCCGTCCGCGCGGCGAGGCCCTCGACTGAGCGCGAGTTGAGCCCGAGGTTGAGGACGGTGTCGAGCATCCCCGGCATCGAGACCCGGGCTCCGGAGCGGACGGAGACGAGCAGGGGGTCGTCGGGATCTCCGAGCGTCCGCCCCCCGGCGGACTCGAGGCGGTCCAGAGCGGCGTCGACAGCCTCCGCCATTCCCTCGGGGGCCTGGCCCTCACGCAGGTACGCGACGCAGGCCTCCGTGGTGATCGTGAAGCCGGGGGGCACGCGCCCAGGGGCCAGCAGGCGCGTCATCTCGGCGAGGTTGGCCCCCTTGCCGCCCAGGAGCTCACGCATCTCCGCCGATCCCTCGTCGAAGTCGTAGACGAAGCGGCCAGCGGCCGCGGCGGGCGCGGCGGGAGCGTTTCTGAGCGGCCTTGACACGACGGCGCCGCGAATATACCTTGCGCGCAAACGATTGCAGCCTGGTTGAGGCGAGAGCGAGAGGAGGAGATCGTGGGTGCAGATACGCCGTGGGAGGTCGAGGGCCGTTACTTCACCAGCCCCTGGAACCACCTGGACGAGGCTCGCCAGGGGCTCGCGTTTCCGGATCGGGTGAGGTTCCACGACGTCTCCCTGCGCGACGGCGAGCAGCAGGCGGGGGTCGCGTTCACCCTCGACGACAAGCTCGCGATCGCGAAGCGCCTCTCCGAGGCGGGCGTGGATCGCATCGAGGCGGGGATGCCGATCGTCTCGCCGCAGGACGAGCTCGCGGTCAAGTCGATCGTCGAGCTCGGCCTCGACTCACAGATCTTCGCCTTCGCCCGCTGCATGGTCGACGACGTCCTGAAGGCCAAGGAGTGCGGCGTGGACGGGATCGTCATCGAGATCCCGTCCTCCGGGCACATCATCGAGCGCGCCTACGGGTGGCCGCTCGAGCGCGCGATCGATCTCTCGATCGAGGCGACGCTCGCGGCCAAGGAGGCCGGCCTCTACACCGTCTTCTTCACGATCGACTCTTCGCGTGCCGAGTTCGACTGGTACCTCGACCTGGTCGAGAAGGTCGCGACCGAGGGCCACATGGACGCGCTGGCGATGGTCGACACCTTCGGCGGCGTCACGCCGCAGGCGATCCCCGTCTGGGTCGAGAAGGTCCGGGAGCGCCTGCCCGACACCCCGCTCGAGGCCCACTTCCACGATGACTTCGGGATGGCGGTCGCGAACTCGATCGCCGCGACCGCGGCCGGCGTCGACACCGTCCACACGACGGTCACCGGCATCGGTGAGCGCGCCGGCAACACCCCGATGGAGGAGTTCGCGCTGGCCCTGCGGATGCTCTACGACGTCGAGATCGGGCTCGACACCAGCAGGTTCTATGACCTCTCCCGGCTGGTCAGGGAGCGGGCCCAGCACACGATTCCCTCGAACCGCCCGGCGGTGGGCGAACGGCTCTTCGAGGTGGAGAGCGGGATCATCGTCGGCTGGTACAACCAGGCCGTCGAGGATCACCCGACTGAGCTCTTCCCGTACCACTGGGATGAGGTCGGCCAGCCGCCCGCCCGGGTGGTCTACGGCAAGGGCAGTGGACTTCCCTCGGTGCAGGTCGCGCTCGAGAGCCTCGGAATCGAGGCGGACGAGGAGTCCATGCGCGAGCTTGTCGCGGCGATCAAGCAGCGCGCCCTGAAGACGAAGGCGCTGCTGCCGCTCGAGGAGGTCGCGAAGCTCGCGGCCGAGATCCTTGCACCCAGTGACAAGAAACAGGCGGCTTTGGTGGCCGACTGAGGCCACCGGGACCGTACCTCCCTCCTGTCACCACACTCCGCGGGCGTCGCTCTGGGGCGTCGCCCGCGGAGTGCCCTCTCTCCCGGCGTCAGCCGCCGGGGGGCGGGCCGGTCGACTCGCGCGGAATCAGCTCGGCGGGCAGGCTGACCGACTCGGGCGGCTCGCCGGGCTCATCGAGCATCTCGAGGACCATCTCCCCGGCGCGCGCGCCGATCTCCTCCCCGGGCAGAGCGATCGTCGAGAGCGGAGGGCTGATGCGGTTGACCAGGGGGGCGTCGTCGTAGCCGACGATCGAGATGTCGCCGGGGCAGTCCAGTCCGCGCGACCGCAGCTCCTCGAGGGCGCCGATCGCCATCAGGTCGGCGTGCGCGAACACGGCGGTCGGCGGGTTCTCGGGGTTCTGGTCGAGCGTCATCGCCATCAGCCGCCTGCCCTCCTCGGCCGTCAGCTCCTTGGCGCGGCCACCGACGGTGGCGTCGACGGCGCGGGCGGCGCCCACGGTCCGGTGAAAGCCCTCGGAGCGGTTGCTGAACGCCTCGATGTCCATGGGGCCCCGGAGCTGGGCGAGGACCCTGTGACCGAGCTCGATCAGATGCCGGGCCGCGAGCTCGCCACCCTGCTCGTCGTCCATGATCACGTAGGGGAGGCCGCTGCCCTCCACCTTCCGGACGGCGGTGATGAAGGCGCGCGTGCGCCGGGCGAAGCGGACCAGCAGGTGCTGGTCGGGGCTGCGGGCGGCGGTCGTGACCACCGCGTCGACGCGGTGGCTCAGAAGGTGGTTCAGGGTCCGCTCGAAGCGGTCGTGGTCCTCGAGCGTCTCGGTCACCAGGGTCACGTATCCCGTCGACTCGACCTGCTCGGAGATGCCCCTGATGATCGGGCCGATGAAAGGGTTCTCGAGATCGGCGACGACCACCCCGATCATCGTCGTGCTGCCGCTCTTCAGCCCCTTCGCGATCAGGTCGGGCGTGTAGCCGAGCTGCTCCGCGGCGGCCTCGACGCGGGCCACCGTGTCCGCTCCGATTCGGCGCGACCGAGCGGGGTCGAGCGCCCTCGACGCCGTCGAGACGTGCACGTCCGCGGCCCGCGCCACGTCCTTGAGGGTCACGACACGGTCCCCGTTTCCACTCGGATTGCGGCCGGATTCCATAGCCCGGACGAGTCTACGAGCAGGGTGGTCCCGCCGCGAAAGGCCCCGGCCAGATGTCCGTTTCCCCCGTCATCCTGCGCCCCGTGAACCTGACCGTCGCGGCCAGCCTGGCGCTCTTCGCGGGATGTCTGATCGCCCTGCAGGCGCCGATCAACGGCGAACTCGGGGAGCACATCGGCTCGGTCACCGCGGCGACCGTGAACTTCACGGTCGGCGCCGTGATCCTGATCGCCCTGACGATGCTGGTCGGCGAGGGCTTCGGCCGGCTCGGCGGGGCCGGTGAGCTGCCCTGGTACTACACGGTCGGCGGCGGGGCACTCGGTGTCGCCTACGTGGTGATCGCCGTCGTCACGGTGCGGACGCTGGGCGCGACGGGCATCACCGCCGCGACGCTGGCGGGCCAGCTCGGGGCCTCGGTCGCGCTGGACAGGGCCGGCATCCTCGGCCTGGCGGAGCGGGAGATCACGGCCGGCCGCGTCGCCGGCATCGCCCTGCTGCTCGCCGGCACCTATCTGATCGTCCGCTAGATG
>DATBHQ010000006.1:0-3070 GCA_036557385.1 Solirubrobacterales bacterium
GGCGATGTTGATGCCCTGCTCGCCGAACTGCTGGACGCACCCGGAGACGACATCCTCGACCTCGGAGGGCTCGATGCCGGCTCTCTCGATCACGGCGCCGTAGGTCTTGGCCAGCAGGTTCGAGGCGTGGACGTCCTTGTAATAGCCCTTCTCCTCGTGACCGCGACCGACCGGAAGCCGAGCGGCCTCCACGATCACGACCTCGCGTCCACCAAACTTTCCGTTCTCAGCCACCTCATGCCTCCTAGGTCGGTTTCTTCAAGCAACCAAGTCTTCCCCTAAGAGCATACACTCAATGACTGGCCAGTCAGCCAGCATCTCTCCGGGCCTCCTCGAGGGCGCGCTCGCGATCGAAGAAGGCCGCCATCCCCAGGGGCCGGTCGTCGGGGTCGAACCAGATCACGATCGTGAAGTCCTGGACGGGGACCTCCTCCGCCCTCCCGGTCGCGACCAGGTGCCAGCGTGAGTCGAGCGTCACCGATGGGCCATGGTCGGTGACCCCGAGCACCTCCAGGCGATTTCCCTCCCAGGTGCCCTGCCAATCGTGCAGCCACCGCCTCAGCTCCTCCCCCCGATACGGCCCGGTGTCGGGGAAGCTCGGGTCGGGCCTGAACTCGAACTCGGGACCGACCGCGTCGATGACGCCGTCGACGTCGCCCGAATTCCACTTCTCGAGCAGCTCGTCGATCAATTCGGTGCGGGGGTCCGCCACGAACTCGACTGTACGCGTGATAGACACCCCGCGTGGCGGGCGGCACCACATATGAGCGGCCGGCGATCGCGGGTAGCGGCACGATCGCCTGCGGCCTCGCCGCCTCCGCGAGCGCGGCCTCGACGGTTCTCCTCCTGGCGCGCTCGGATGCGTCTGCCTGGCGCGCCGAGGAGCAGGCGCAGAAGCTCGCCGCGAAGGTCGAGGGCGGCGACGGCGGCAGGATCAGGGTGACCATGGATCCGGTCGACCTCGCGGAGTGCGACCTGGTGGTCGAGGCGGTCGTCGAGGAGCTGGGGCCGAAGGCCGATCTGCTCAAGGCCGTCGGCGAAGCGGCGGCCGGCGCCGACCTGGCCACCACCACCTCCTCCCTCTCGCTCGACGAGATCGGCTCGCGGAGCGGCCACGCGGAGCGGGTCTTCGGTCTTCACCCCTTCAACCCGGTGGTGAAGATGGAGCTGATCGAGCTCTGCCTCCCCGATCCGGCGCGGGAGGAGATCCGGTCGCGGGCGCGCGCCTGGTGCGAGGCGATCGGCAAGACCGTCGTCGAGGTCCCGAACGAGCCGGGCTTCGTCGTCAACCGCCTGCTCTTCCCGTATCTGTTCGACGCGGTGCGGCTGATGGAGCAGACCGGGATGGAAGCGGAGGACGTGGACAGCTGCATGAGCCTCGGCGCCAACCACCCGATGGGGCCCCTCGCCCTGCTGGACCTGATCGGCGTCGACGTCGCGGTGGCGATCGGCGAGGCCCTTTACGCCGACAGCGGCGAGGAGCACCACCGGCCGCCCGGCCGGCTGATCGCTCTGGTAGACGCGGGGAAGCTGGGTCGGAAAGCGGGCGGCGGGTTCTACGACTACGACTAGTCAGCTGCCGCCGTTGAGGTTGACGACGAGCTGCGCCACGGTCTCCCCGACCTCGTCCAGCACCGCCGGGTCGAGCTTGTCGACGGTGTCCTGGACGGTGTCCGCATAGGGATAGGAGAAGTCGATCAGGTCGATCGAGGGGACCCCCTGCGCGAGGAAGGGATAGTGGTCGTCGATCACGCCGCCCTGGGCGCCGGGCGGAAAGACGTCCTCGGCGCCGACCTCATCCGCGGCGTGGCGCAGCTGCTCCCAGAGCCCCGCGTTCGAGTTGGCCTCCCGGCGGATCTTCGCGTCGCGGTTGGCGATGTAGTCGAGCAGGATCATGTCGCCGACCTCACCGGGGTGGGCGGCCGCGTAGGCCCTGGATCCCCGCAGCGCGCAGAACTGGAAGTCCCTGTCGGTGCAGCCGGGCGGATCCTCCTCGCCGTCGAAGAGGACGAAGCGGATCTCGCGGTGACCGGCGGGCAGCTCCGCGGGCAGCCTGCGGGCGAGCTCCACCACCGCGGCGGTGCCGGCGGCGCTGTCGTTGGCCCCGACGAAGCCCCTGGGATGCCACTCGGTGTCGTAGTGGGCGCCGATCAGGATCGCCGGCGCGCGCCCGGGGAGCACCGCCACGATGTTGCGCAGGCCCTGCTGGGGGCCGCTGCTCGGGAACGGCTCGAACTTCACCCTGAGAGGGGTTCCGGGCTCGGCCGCCAGCATTCCCCGAAGCGTGACCGCCAGGTCGCGGAGCTGCGGCGAGCCCGCCGGACGCTGACCGACCGCCACCTGGGCGCGGACGAGCGACATCGCGCGGTCACCGTCGAAGCGGTCCGGCGAGGAACCGGAGTCGTCGCCGCCGCATCCCGCTGCCACCGCCAGCGCGAGCCCGATGAGCCCTGCGGCGAGCAGCGAGCTGGAGCTACGCCGCCTGCTTGCCCTTGCGCTTGACGCGCGACTTCGTCGCGATCGGCGGAACGGCGGGCTCCTCATGGCGCCCGGAACGATCCCAGATCACATCCGCCTCGGAGACACCCTGCTTCGAGGCCTCGGCCTCGATCTCCGTCCAGGGCAATTGAGCCTCGGGGAGCTCATCCCATCGAGCGAGGTCGAGCGCCTCGAGCGCGCCCTCCAGCGCCGGTCCCCGATGCTCCTCCGAGCGGAGCACCGCCCTGACTACCTCAAGCTGCTTGTCGCTGAACCGGACGACCCACATACGTCCTCCTAGCGGACCTCGGATTTCGAGGAACGTAGAGGCCCAAACGGACGGAAGGGAAAGTGCCTGCAACGGCGCAATTAAGCGGACTGCGGGTGGATCCGAACCGCCTCGATCCGGTTCTCCCGGACCGATTCCACGCGGATCTCATAACCGTCCGCCGTGATCAGATCGCCCCGCTTCGGCAGCCGCCCGAGCTCCCCGAAGACGTAGCCGCCGACCGAGTTGTAGGCGTCCGTATCGACCGGCAGCTCGATGCCCCGGTCCGAGAGATCCCCGAGCGAGACGTGCCCGCGCACGTAC
>DATBHQ010000007.1:0-9707 GCA_036557385.1 Solirubrobacterales bacterium
TGTCGCCGGGTAGGGCCCCGGGCAGCGTCCCGACGGCGTTCACCTTGTCGAGCAGGCCGGGGCTCTTCGGCCCGTTGAGCTCGAGGGTCGGTGCTCCGACGGCGGCGCTTGCGGAGGCAGCCGGGATCGCCACGGCCACGGTCGCGACAAGCAGTGCGATGAGAAAACCTCCCCGGCGCTTCACGGTCGCGCATTGTGCAACATCGGGCGGTCGCCTGTCACGCCACCAGCTTCTTTCGCAGGGCCCGTACCGGGACCGTGAAGAGCAGCGCGCTCAGCACCGCGAGCCAGACGGAGTTGCCCACGATCGACCAGAACTCGGGACCGGTCGCGAGCCCGCGCGTGATCTCGACCAGGTGGTAGAGCGGCATGAACCAGGCGACGACGTGCACCCAGTCCGGCAGCTTGCTGAAGGGGAAGAAGAGCCCCGAGAAGAGGAACATCGGCGTGATCCCGAGCGTGAAGAAGTAGGAGTAGAGGTCGATCTTCGGGATCAGCGTCGTGAACGTGTAGCCGATCACCGAGAAGCAGATCGAGCCGAGCACCACGAAGGGCGGGATCAGCAGAGCCCACCAGGAGGAGACGAGGCCGAAGGCCGCGATGACCACCAGGACGACGATGCCGTAGATCGTCGCTCGGAAGGCGCTCCACGCCAGGTCGCCCGCGACGAGGTCCTGCACCTCCACCGGCGTTGAGAGCACGTTGTCGTAGAGCCGCAGCTCGTTCATCCGGAAGTAGACGTTGTAGGTCGTCTCGAAGGCGGAGGACCACATCGCGGCCGAGGCGATCAGGCCCGGGGCGATGAACTCCTTGTAGGGGATGCCGTTGACGTGGGCGACGTACGTGCCGAGCCCGAAGCCGAGGGCGAGCAGGTAGAGGAACGGGTCGAGGAAGGTCGGGAGCAGCGCCCCGCGCCAGAGCTTCGAGAAGACGCGGGCGTTGCGCAGCCAGACCGCGCCCGCCAGACGGGGGACCGGCACCATTTCCCGCAGGGGGATCCGCGGCCCGATGCCGGCGTATCCGCGCTCCTCCAGCATCTATTCCCTCAGGCTCCTGCCGGTCAGCCGCAGGAAGACGTCCTCGAGGGTCGCGCGCCGGACCAGCGCCGACTCGGTCGGGAAGACGTCATGGTCCAGCCCCTCGAGAACCGCCTCGGCGTTGTCCGCATAGAGCATCAGCGTGCGCTCCGAGAGGTCGTGTCCCTGGATCCGGCCGTCGAGCGAGCCGACCAGCCGCTCCGCGTCGCATTCATCGTCCAGCCGCAGCTCGAGCACCTCGCGCCCGACGTGGTCTCGGACGAGCTCGGGCGGCTTGCCGTCGGTGACGATCTGGCCCTCGTCCATGATCACGAGCCGGTCACAGAGCCGCTCCGCCTCCTCCATGTAGTGGGTGGTGAGCAGGAGCGTGACCCCGCGCCGTCGGAGCCGGTCGAGGGCGCCCCAGACGGCGAGCCGAGCCTGCGGATCCAGCCCCGTCGTCGGCTCGTCGAGCACGACCAGCTCGGGGTCGCCCATCAGCGCGCGAGAGATCAGCAGGCGCCGTTTCATCCCGCCCGACAGCGCGTGGATGCGCTCGTCCCCGCGGTCCGTGAGGAGTGAGAACTCCAACAGCTCCGAGGCCCGAGTGGCTGCCGTGCCCGAGTCGATGCCGAAGTAGCGTGCCTGCTGCAGCAGGTTCTCCCGGACTGTCAGGTCACCGTCGAGGTTGGTCTCCTGCGGAACGACGCCGATCCGGCTCTTGATCGTCCGCCGATCGCGGGTGGCGTCCATGCCGAGCACCTGGAGCTCGCCGCTGTCCACGGTCGCGAGGCCGTAGATCATCTTCATCGTGGTCGTCTTCCCAGCCCCGTTCGGACCGAGGAAGCCGAAGCAGATACCGGGCTCGACGTCGAAGTCGATGCCGGCAACCGCGATGCGCTCGTCGTAGCTCTTCGTCAGGCCACGAGCCCGGACTGCCTCCGTCAACTCACCAGAGCCAGCGCCAGGCCGTTGTTGATCATGTGCGCGATCACGCACGGCCATAGCGATCCGGTGCGGTTGTAGAGCCAGCAGAGCGCGACGCCCAGCGTGGCGAGTGGGACGACTGTTGTGATTCCGGTGGGCGCATGGACAGCTCCGAAGATAAGGCCCGAGGTGATTGCGGCCGGCCAGAGCGACCAGCGGCTGCGCAATCCGGCGAAGACGAACCCCCGGAAGAAGAGCTCCTCGGCGATCGGCGCGAACCCGGCGATCATCACCACCGCCAGGACGGCGATCACGATGCTCGGGTTCCCCACACCCAGCTCGCCGCCGATGTCCTCCTGGTCGGGCTTCAGGACGAGGCTCGCAAAGAGCCCCGCGGCGATGTAGTAGGCGACCAGCGTCGCGAGCATGATCCAGATCGCGTTCAGGCGGAACGGCCTCAGTCCCAGCAGGCGAAGGGGTGTCGCGAACGGCCGGAACTTCCAGTTCGAGGCGACGCCGACGGCGACGAACAGGAGCAGCCCGTCGAAGATCGCCTGGGCTGCAAGGAGGGCGCCGTCGGACTTGAGGTCCGGGTCGAACGGCGCGACCAGCAGCGGCGGAATGATGATCGCCATCAGCAGGCCGCCGAGGAGCCACCAGAACGTCGTCCGCGGCGTCCAGGGAACGGCCAGCCGGTTGGGCTTGGGCGGAGGAGGCGCCGCGGGAGCGGCCGGCTCGGAGGCGACCGGATCCGGCGCAGCGCCGGCGATCGGTGCCGGAGCGGTTTGCGGCGCTCGCCGGAGGACGACCGTCTTGGATGCCTTGTCGCCCAGCCGCTGCCTGCGCTTGTCCGTGGCGATCATCACCTCACCGACCACGAAGAAGTCGACGAGCCGGAGGAGATTGCGGATGCTCGCCTGGCCGTAGGTGAGCCGGGGCGAGCGGTCTATCGCTCGCACCTCGATCCCCGTCGCGTTCTTGCCGATCGTCTGGCCCCAGCGCCATTCGCAGAAGGCGAAGTAGTTGAACCAGAGCGAGAGGAAGACGAATACGGCTAGAAGTCCGACCCCGTCACTGACGGCGAACGCGCCCTCGAGAATCCAGGCGTAGATGAAGGAGAGGAAGAGAAACCAGACCGCGTTGTCGAGCAGCGAGGCGAGCACCCGCCGCCAGAAGCTCGCGTAATTCGGCTCAGTCATCAGCGAGATGCTCACGGATCTCCCTTAAGGAAGCGATGTCGCCGCCGTCTCCCGTGCGGTCGATGAGCAGCGCCCGGATGCCCGCGGCGCGCGCCCCAGCGATGTCCTCCTCCCGCGTGTCGCCGACGTGCAGCGCCTCCTCCGGCCCACAGCCGGCCAGCTCGAGGGCGGACGCGAAGATCGCGGGATCGGGCTTGCGGGCGCCCGCGCCCGCTGAGCTGACGACGCCGTCGAGCAGCTCGCGGAGACCGACGCGGTCCAGCACGGCCGGCAGCGAGCAGTCCCAATTGGAGACGGCGACCAGGCGCGTGCCTCTGTCGCGCAGCTCCCGGAGGGCCGGGGCGGCGTCGGGATAGGCCTCGAAGCGGATCGCATCGACCAGCTCATCGACTGAGACCTCCAGACCCAGCTTCTCCGAGACGATTGCGGCGCAGCGCTCGCGCAGATCGGCCAGCGAGGCCTCGTCCCGCCCCTCGTGCGCATGCTCGCGGTAGTAGGCCATCTCGGCGCGCAGCGCTTTCTCCAGCCGCTCGTCGCTCACCTCGGCCGGAACGCGATTCCGCAGGGAGATCCATGGCGGCTCGAGGGCGACCAGGGTGCCGAGGGCGTCGAGGAACACAGCGCGCACCATCATCGAAATACTGCCCGACGGCATGCTCCTCGCGGCGGCGGACCAAAGCTTCTGGCAAGAGCACGGCGACGAGATCTCGGCGGCGATCACGCTCGTCGTCGCGATCCTGATCGCGATCATCGTCGACCGCGTGCTGATCAGCCGCGCGGTGCGGGCGGCCACCCGGCTCGACACCGGCGAGCTCTCCCGCGAGGCCCGCACCCGGCTGCGGCTGATCCGCCGGCTGCTCTTCCTGGCGATCATCCTGATCGGGGTCGCCCTGGCGCTGAGCCAGTTCACCTCGATCAAGCGCTTCGCCACCGGCATACTCGCCTCCACGGCGGTGCTGGGGATCATCATTGGCTTCGCCGGCAGACAGGTGATCGCCAACCTGGTGTCGGGGATCCTCCTTGCGATCACCCAGCCGATCCGGATCGGCGACATGGTCACGATCGGCGACGAGGTGCACGGCCGCGTGACCGACATAGCCCTCACCTATACGCACGTGGACGCCGGCGACGGCAGCCTGATCGTGGTGCCGAACGAGAAGGTGGCGACCGACGTGGTCATCAACCACTCCGCCGGAAACGCCGCCGCGCCTGTCACCGTCGACGTCTGGTTACCCCCGGACTCAGACGTGGAGGCCGCCCGAAAGGAGCTGGAGCACGGGGAGGTCACCTCCGCCCGCCTGGTCGAGGTCACCCCCGAGGGCTCGAAGCTGCAGGTCAAGGCCGCCATCGACGCGGGGGTCGACCGTGAGGCCCACGAGGCAGAGCTGCGCGAACGAGCGCAATCCATCCTGCGCGCCAAGGGCCTACTTAAATCCCCCTAAGCCCGCCCTGGCTACCCTGTCTCGACCATGAGCGCCCGGTCCCGCCGGCGGCATCGGCGCACGAGCCGCAAGAAGAATCCGTTTCTCGTGGTCCTCCTGGTCCTCGGGTCGATGCTGGGTGTCGGCGCGCTCGTGGGCGGTCTCTGGCTGCTTTCCGTCTACAACTCCGCGCCCTCTCTCGCGAGCCTGACTCCGATCACTCACGGCGCCGTCTCGAAGATCTACGCGGCCGACGGCTCCCTCCTCGGGGTGATCCACTCCGACAAGATCCGGCAGCCGATCTCGAGCGCCAGGATTCCCCAGGACCTGAAGGACGCCACGGTCGCGATCGAGGACCGGCGGTTCTACGACCACGGCGGCATCGACCCCTCGGCGATCATCCGAGCCGGCTGGGAGGACCTGACCGCCGGCGGCAAGCCGGTGGAGGGTGGATCGACGATCACGCAGCAGCTCGTCCGCAACCTCTACATCGAGGACCCCGAGGACACGCTCAAGCGCAAGATCATCGAGGCGCACCTCGCCAACGACGAGGAGAAGGAGCATTCGAAGGACTGGATCCTGACGGCCTACCTGAACACCGCCTCCTACGGCACCAACCAGGGCGCCACGGCGATCGGCGTCGAGGCGGCGGCCGAGACCTACTTCTCCAAGCACGCCGCGGACCTGACTCTCCCTGAGGCGGCGATGATCGCCGGCCTGCCGCAGGCACCCTCCCAGTACAACCCGCTGCTCAACCCCCGGGCCGCGGAGGCCCGGCGAAACGAGGTGCTCCAGGCGATGGAGCACCAGGGCAAGATCAGCTCAACCGAGTACCAGGAGGCGCTCGGACAGGGCCTGGGGCTCAATCCGGGGCAGAAGTACAGCCGGATCCGCGACCCCTACATCTTCGACCTCGTCAAGCAGGAGCTCCAGGACCGCTACGGAGTGAACACGGTCCAGAACGGCGGGCTCAAGGTCTACACGACGATCCGACCCGCGCTGCAGCAGGCAGCGCAGAACGCCGTCGACTCCTGCTCCGTTTGCTACTCGGGCGGTGGCCCGGCGTCGGCGCTTGCGTCGGTCAATCCCAACAACGGCAAGATCATGGCCCTGGCCTCGACCCAGCGCTACTCGCTGAGCAGCCAGTTCAACTTCGCCGCCCACGCCCAGCGCCAGCCCGGGTCCTCGTTCAAGGTCTACGACCTGACCACGGCGATCAAGCAGGGCATCGACCCCGATTCGACCTACTACGACGGCACCTCTCCGGCCACGCTGACCACTCCGGGCGGGTCGTCCTGGACCGTCAACAACGCCGAGCAGGGCGGCGGCGTCCTGCCGCTCACCGAGGCGACCTGGGAGTCGGTCAACGTCGTCTTTGCGAAGCTCGGCCTCGATGTCGGCCCCGAGAACATCGCCAAGACCGCCTACGAGATGGGGATCACCTCGCCGCTCGGGATCAAGGGGGCGCGCGAGATCCCCTGCAAGCTCGGCCCGAACTGCTTCATCCCGCCGGCCGACGCGATCGGCGGACTCAGTGTCGGCGTCACCCCGCTCGAACAGGCCAACGCCTACGCGACGCTGGCCAACGGCGGCGTGCATCACGACGCGACCGCGATCGACCGCGTCGTCTTCCCCGGCGGCAAGGTCGACGAGCCGAGTTCCGACGAGGGCAAGCGGGTGCTGACCGAGGGCCAGGCGTACGAGGTGACCAAGGTGCTGGAGGGCGTGATCACGAGCGGGACCGGCGCCGGCTACACCTACATGGGGTGCTCCTCGGAGGCGGGCAAGACCGGCACCAGTGAGGACCTCTCCGACGCCTGGTTCGTGGGCTACACGCCGATGTACTCGACCGCCGTCTGGACCGGGCATCCGCTCTCCCGTGCTTCAACCGGCTTCGGCGGGCCAACCTCCGGCCCGATCTGGCGCTCCTACATGGAGGCGGCCCAGGGAGGCGACTGTCCGGACTTCGAGGTTCCCTCGAGCCTGCCGGATCTGACCTCCTACCACGGCGAGCACACGTCGTCGTCCAGCTCGAGCTCATGCAGCAGCTCGAGCTCGTCCTCATGCGGCTCGAGCTCGTACACCCCGACAACGACGAACGGCGACAGCAACAGCGGTGACAGCACCCAGGGTGCGTACGCCCCGGGACTCGGCCAGAAGCCGGCGCCGCTGAAGCCCCAGCCCACGCCTTCACCGCCGTCCGCGCCGCCCCCCAGCGGCGGGGTCAACCCCGGGTAGTGCCCCGCAGCGAATTCGACCTGATCGCGGCGATCAAGGCGCGCATGCCCGCGCCCGGCCCCCGCGTGCGCGTCGCGAGCGGTGATGACGCGGCGGTGGTCGAGCCACGGGCGGCGAGCGCCATCACCGTCGACGCGGTCGTCGACGGCGTCCACTTCGTGCTCGACTCGTTCGGGCCGGAGGCCGTCGGACGCAAGGCGCTCGCGGCCGCCCTCTCGGACCTGGCGGCGATGGGCGCTGCTCAGGGCGAGGCGTACGTCGTGGTCGCCGCGCCCGACGAGCTCTCGGACGAGGACCTGCTGAGCATCGCGGACGGGCTCGCCGAGCGGGCGCTGCGGGACGAGGTCACGATCGCTGGCGGCGACCTCGTTAGCGCCCCGGTTCTGGTCGTCTCAGTTACGGCCGTCGGCTACGAGCCGGGCGGGACCCGATTCGTCACTCGCGGCGGTGCCAGGCCACGGGACCTGATAGCGGTGACCGGGGAGCTCGGCGGCGCGGCGGCGGCTGTCGAGCTGATGGACGCGGGCGAGCGCCGCGGCGACCCGGCCGACCGGGGCGCATCGCTGCTCGAGCGCCAGCTCGACCCGGTGCCGAGACTCCGCGAGGGGCGGGCGCTGGCAAAGGCGGGCGTCACCGCGATGATCGACATCAGCGACGGCCTCGGTGCCGACGCGGAGCATGTGGCGAGCGCCAGCGACTGCCGGCTCGAGATCGACCTCGACCACGTCCCGGTCGCGGACGGAGTCGCCGAGGTGACGGGAGGGGACGAGGCAGCGCTGGAGCTGGCGGCCTCGGGCGGAGAGGACTTCGAGCTGCTGGTGACGCTGCCCCGTGAGCGATTCGACGAGGCCGTGCAGGCGGTGGCGGATGCGGGATCGCAGCTGACCGAGATCGGCTACGTGACCGAGGGCCACGGTGTGGCCCTGAAGCTGCCGGGTGGCGGCGAGCTCGCACCACGGGGCTTCGACCAGAGGCGCGGGTCCCTCTCGGGCTCGGGCTGAGGCGGCTCCGGCTGAGTGGGCTCGGGCTCCGGCTCGCGCTCATCGTCCTCCTCGGCAGCGGGTTCCGGCGGCTCGGCGGCCTGAGGCCGGCGGCGCACCGAGATCTCGCCCTCGAGCTTCATCTCGGGGGCCGGTCGCGCGGGAGCCCTGCCCGCGACGGCGACGATCGCCACCCCGGCACCGCCGAGCAGGCAGGCCAAGAACATCAGCGATCCGCCGATCTGACCGTCGGCGACCATCAGGGCCAGGTCCTTCCAGACCCCAAAGCCGGCCTCGAATCGGCCAGCCAGATTGGCGAACAGCACCACGGCCGGGACGAGGCCGAGCAGCACGAGCCCGGCCGCCGGAAGCCTGCCCGGTAGGAGCCTGGCGGCGGCGAGCACCCAGGCCTGCAGCCCGACCGCGGCGAGCAGCGCCAGGTAGGGGTTGACCAGCCAGATGCCAAGGGCGGCGAGGCAGGCGACCAAGACCGCGACCGGAGCCGCCGTCGAGACGGCGCTCGACGGAGGTGGGCGGAGCGGCCGCAGGAAGAAGGCGACCGCGCAGTAGACGACCACGGCGGAGATCACCGAGATCGTCCCGCCGGAGCCCAGACTCTCGATGCGCGGGTCGAAGGGGAACTCCGGGCTCGGCATCAGGCCGACCAGCGCGGTGAACAGGACGACGAGCAGCGCTCCGAGGAACGGCAGCGCCCGCAGCAGCGTCCAGACGAGGCCGCGGATCCCCTCGATGGGGCTGCGGGCGGCCGAGGCCAGCCCCGATCCCGCCGCGAGTCCGGCCGGGACCAGCAGCGAGAGGGCGAGCAGGGCGATGGTCCAGCCAGGCATCAGGTTGCCGGCCAGGCCGATGTAGCCCTTGGGGCCGTGGTCGATGGCGCCCGGCGACGCGTCGAGCGTCAGGACCAGGGAGAGAGCAGCGCGGCCGAAGCGCGCGAAGGTGTCGTTGTCGAAGGCGTCCGGAGTGTCGCGCCCCGGCTCGACGGGCATCTCGCCGTCGGCGGAGAGCCGGACGGCCGGCAGGCCGGACTCGATCAGCGGCCCCTGCTCCCCAAGTCCGGCCGGGAGGGCCAGCCGGAAGAGGTCATCGAGTGGCCCCTCGTCGCCGGCCGGCATCGCCAGCTCCTTCGAGGTGATCGAATCGGCGGTCTCCGCGAGCTGGCTCGCCGTGCTCTGCGGGCCGGTCGACCAGGGGATGACCAGGGGCGCCGTGGGATTCGAGAGAGCCGGCTGGCTGATCACGATGGCCGCATCGAGTAGCGACGAGTCCGTGTAGTCGCTGACGAAGCGCTTTACACCGAGAGCCCCGATGCTCGACCCGTCGCTGGAGACGAAGACGAGGGTCTTGTGGTGCGCGGTCCCCGAGAAGCTGTCGGCGATCTCGAGCAGCGCCGCCGTGGCCGCCGCGCTGGTCGTGGCCCCGGTGCCCTGGGCGACGTCCCGTGGCGCGATCAGCGCGATCTGCCGGTTGGAGTCGCCCGGCAGGGTGGCGATCAAATTGCGGAGGTGGACGCCGTGGCCGCGGAACGTGCCGTCAAAGGTCTGCTCCGACACACTCGCGCCGTCGATGGCCGTGAAGCGAGTCTTCACCTGATCGGCGAGCTTCTCGTCCGCCGCCGAGCCCGGCGTCGGATAGGGCGCGGCGGTCGCGAGCTCTTTGGCGAGTGGCGCCGCGCTGGTGGAATCGAACGCATCCGGTGGGATCCCCGCCGAGAGGCCCTGCGGCACCCCCTGCAGGGAGAACATCGCGATCACGAAGATCACCGGGACCGCGAGCAGCGCGTATCTGTAGAGACGCAAGTCGATCATCAGCCGGGCTCGAGCGTGCTTCTAACCTTCAGGTATGGCACGAGGACAGGCGCGGATCCTGCTCGTGGACGATGAGCAGGCCGTGCAGACGCTTCTCACC
>DATBHQ010000008.1:0-4100 GCA_036557385.1 Solirubrobacterales bacterium
CGATGATGCCCTCGCGGTCCGGCTCGATCCTCACCCGGATCCCCCGCTGGGGGTCGGTGGTATCGAGCTGGGCGACGTACGCGGCCCCCTCCATGCCGCCCCCCTCCACCCGGGTCGCGTGAGACCACCCGGCCGCGGTGCTGAATCCCAGCGTCCCGGCCGGCCCGTCTCCCAGCCCCCGGCTCTCGCTCAGGACCGGCGCGCCGGAGGCGTCCGTGATCTCGAGATGCCAGGGGTCGACGCCGACGCTCGCCCGCAGGGACCCGGCATCGACGTCCGCCGAGGCGACGGCCGGCGAGATCAGCAGCGAGGCCGCCAGGGCGAGCGTGGCGGAGAGCGTCTGCCCCCGCCGGCGCCGCACGCTCCGCTCAGCCGCCGGCGACGGCGGGCAGGATCGTCACCTCGTCACCCTCGGAGACGGCGGTGTCGAGGCCATCCTGGAAGCGGATGTCCTCGCCGGAGACGTACACGTTGACGAACCGACGAAGATCTCCGTCCTGGGTGATCCGCTCCCGCAGGCCGTCGTGCTGGTCGAAGACGGCATCGAGCGCCTCGCCGACTGTGGACCCCTCGACCTCGAGCTCGCCCTCGCCGCCTGTGGCGGCGCGGAGCTGAGCGGGGATCTTCACGGTGACGCTCATCGTGGGGCGGGAATCTTAGTCACCGACACCGGCCGACCGCAGGGTCAGGCCGACACCCCGGCGGTGCCGAACTCGGCCTCGAAGGCGTCCAGGCTCGGCTCGATCTCGTGCATCCGGAACGCCTCGCGGTTGGCGTCGAGCGTCTTCAGGCCCTCGCCGGTGATGTAGGCGACGACGCGCTCGTCGGACCCGATCGCGCCGGACTCGGCGAGCTTGGTGAGCACGCCGACGGTCACCCCGCCGGCGGTCTCGGTGAAGACCCCGGTCGTCTCGGCGAGCAGCCGGATGCCCTCGCGGATCTCGTCGTCGGTGACGGACTCGATCACACCGCCGGTGTCGCGAGCCAGCTCGATCGCGTAGGGGCCGTCGGCCGGATCTCCGATCGCGAGGCTCTTGGCGATCGTGTCGGGCCGCCGCTCCGGCTTGCAGACGTCCGTGCCCTCGGCGAAGGCCGTCGCCACCGGCGAGCAACCGAGGGCCTGGGCGCCGCAGAAGGTGGGCAGCTCGCCCTCCACCAGTCCCAGCTCGATCCAGTCCCGCATGCCCTTCGCGACCTTCGTGAACATGGAGCCGGAGGCGATCGGGGCGACGACGCGGTCCGGGACCTTCCAGCCCAGCTGCTCGATCGTCTCGAAGGCGAGGGTCTTCGATCCCTCGGAGTAGTAGGGACGGAGGTTGACGTTGACGAACGCCCATGGATGGGTCTGGCTGAGCTCGGTGCAGAGGCGGTTGACGTCGTCGTAGGTGCCCCGGATGCCGACCAGCTTGGTCCCGTAGATCCCCGTGGCGAGCAGCTTCTGCTCCTCGAGGTCCGCGGGGACGAAGACGTAGGAGTCGAGGCCGACGGCCGCCGCCTTGGCGGCGACGGCGTTGGCGAGGTTCCCGGTCGAGGCACAGGCGACGGTCTCGAAGCCGAGCTCCTGCGCCTTGGCGATCGCGACGGCCACGACGCGGTCCTTGAAGGAGTGCGTCGGGTTGGCGGCGTCGTTCTTGATCCAGAGCTCTCCGAGGCCGAGTCGCTCGGCGAGTCGGTCCGCCCGGACCAGGGGCGTCAGGCCGGGCTCGAGCGGATCGGCGGGGCGACTCTCGAAGGGCAGGAAGTCGGAGTAGCGCCAGATCCCGCGCGAACCGGCCTGGATCTTCCGCCGCGCCTCCCCGGGATCGAGGCCGGAGAAGTCGTACGCGACCTCGAGCGGTCCGAAGCACTGCTCGCATACGAAGCGGGCCTCCAGCGGATAGCTCTCCCCGCACTCCTTGCATTTGAGGGATTCGACTGCCATTGGCTCCTCTTCGTGAAAAAACCTCCGCCTGGTCTGATGTGGGCGGAGGTTCCGTGAGGAGCTCTCTTCCCACATCTTCCAGGCTTTCCGACTACACCTGCTGGAGTTGGCACCTTCCTCGGACCGAGATCCGAGGGGGTTGCCGGGGTTTCTTCGGGCCAGTCCCTCCACCCCTCTTGATGTGGTGCGTATGTGGGGCCGACTATACCAATGCCGCGATTCCGCATTCGCATGCGCAATTCCGGGCACGCACGTGTGCCCCACCGGTTCTCGACGGGTACAGTGGGCTTATGGAGATGGACGTGACGAACACAGCAGGTCCGGAAGATGCCGAACCTCCCTCGCCCCAGGCTGCGCAGGACGCGCGCCGGCGAGCTCGTCGCGCCGCTTCCGCCTGAGCCGCAGACTCCCAGGGTCGAGGAGATCGCGGCCGAGGGCCTGCGCTGGGTCAAGGTGGACCGCCCGGGCACCCTCGAGCAGGCCTGGCTCGAGGAGAACTTCGACTTCCATGCGCTCGACTACGAGGACGTCCTCTCCCGCAATCAGCGGCCGAAGATCGACGTCTACGACGACTACCTCTTCATCGTCCTCCAGTTCCCCGTCTTCGACCCCTCGGCCGGCCGGCTGAACGCCGGCGAGCTCGACATCTTCGTCGGGGCCGGGCTCCTGATCACGATCCCGAATCAGCCGATCCAGCCCGTGGAGTACCTGTTCGAGCGCTGCCGCCAGAAGGAGGAGCTCCGCGACCAACTCTTCAGCCGGGGCTCCGGCTACCTGCTCTACCGGATCGTCGACGACGGCTTCGACTACTGCTTCCCGATGTTGCGCAAGATCGGCAACAAGCTCGACGTGCTGGAGGAGGAGATCTTCGAGGGGCGATCCGAGGAGATCGTGCGCGACATCTCCAACGTCAAGCAGGAGATCATCAACTTCCGCAAGGTGATCCGGCCGCAGCGCCCGGTCCTGCGCGACCTCGAGAAGGTGAAGGAGCGCTACCTCTCTCCCGACATGGACCTCGAGATCTACTTCGACGACGTCGTCGACGCGCACGAGCGCATCTGGGACATGCTCGAGAACTACAAGGAGGTCGTCGAGGCGCTGGAGGACACGAACGAGTCCGTCCTCTCCCATCGCGTCAACGACATCCTGCGGGTGCTCACCTCGATCAGCGTCATCGTCCTGCCGCTCACGCTGCTCGCCAGCATCTGGGGCATGAACGTCCGCGTCCCGGGCGAGGGCAGCACCCCCGCCTTCTACGAGGTCGCCGGCGTGATGCTGGTCCTGCTGATCGGCCTCGTCGCCTTCTTCCGTAGGCGCGGCTGGCTCTAGCAGCGCGTTTGGCGCTTTCCTTTCGCATACCGAAAGGAAGGCGCCATCTGACGATCTAAGCCGCGAGCTCCTCGAACTCCGCGAAGCGCGACGCCAGACGGTCGGGATCGGGACGGTCCGCCGTGCGACGTGGCTCGAGGATGTGCGCGCCGTGGAACCCCTGCAGTCCGGTCCCCAGCATGGGTCCATCGATCTCGCGCAGCAAACGCTCACTGATGTGAACGATGCCGCGTGGATCGATTCCCATCAGGTTCCTGTCATATGCCCGGTGGTGGATGGCGCAGAGCGCAAGCCCATTGACGACCGCGGCGATGCCCTCGTCGTCGACGTCACGAACGATGTGGCTGGCCTCGAGCAGCTGCGGTTCTCGCAAGGAGCAGACAACGCAGCGGCTCCGATACGCATGGAGAACATCGCGTCTGAAACGAATCTGGTGATAGCGCCGCCTGACCATCGCGAATTCGTAGCGTCGGGCGTCCTCCGAAGAAACGATTCCCACTCCCTGTGTGTCCCGGTGGGGTAGGCCCGTTTCGAGCATGACCATCCCCGCTGCGCGGTCGTCCTGAGTGACGAACACCGGTGCGATCACCATGTACTGACCCGGTGAAATTCCCTTGAAATAAATCAGGGGAGCAGCCAGCTCCATCGTGGCCCTGAGGCTCCTGTTGTCGGCCTGGTCGGGAGACCCCGCGCGGTAGTGGTAGATCACAGTGCCCTGCTCCTCATCGAAGACGTCGTCATATGGCGGCGACTGTCCGGCCTTCGGTGGGGCTGTGGTGACTGTTAGAGCGGCAGGGCCCCGCTGCAACCTCGACCTGTGAATGCCCTTCTGAAAGGAGCCGAAGCTCAC
>DATBHQ010000009.1:0-5918 GCA_036557385.1 Solirubrobacterales bacterium
CTAGTACTCGTCGTGGCGGCGGAGCCAGATGGGCTCGTCTGGCCCCTCATGACGTCCACGCGGGGTCCGGTCGAGTAGGCGGTAGTAGCTCATGGCCACCTCCTCGAGGCCGCGGGAGGTGGTCACGTAAGTGCGATAGACGGCCCCGTCGTCGAGTGCGTACACGCTCATCCCGGGCCCCTCGGTGACGTATCCCTTCACGTCGGTGCCGGAGAGCTCCGCCATCTTCTCGACGGTCACCGGGATCTGCCCGCTCTCCAGGAACGGCTTCAGGTCCTCCTCGGTATTGAGAAAGCCGAGCTCGCGGTTGAACTCGTCGCCCGTTGAGACCCACTCCAGGTTGTCCCATCCCATCCGCTCCTTGTAGGCCTGGAGCTTGTCCACCGGGGCGCGCGACACGAGGACGACGGTCACGTCGCCGGCGTTCAGGTGCGGGGTGTTCGCGTTGAAGTTGTCGGCGATCGACGAGCAGACGGTGCAGCCCGTCTCGTAGGGCGGGCCGAACATGAAGTGGTAGATCATCAGCTGCGAGCGGCCGTCGAAGAGGTCGGCGAGCGATTTGGTGCCGTCCGTCGTCTCGAACTCGTGGTCCTTCTCGACCTCGACCCAGGGGAGCTCCCGCCGCTTCTTCGTCAGCTCGTCGCCGCGGTGGGTGAGCTCCTTCTCCTCGGCGAGCAGCTCATCGCGCTCGGCCTGCCACTCCTCCTGCGTCGCGGTCCTGTGCTCCGTCATCGTGCTGCCTCCGTTTCGTATTGGTCGTGCCGGCGCCACCAGCGGCCCGGAGCGCCCTCCTCATTGCGCCCGAGTGGCGCGACGTCGAAGAACCCGAAGGTACCCATGAACTGCTCTACGCCCCGGCCGTAGGTCGAGTAGCTGTGGAACACGGTCCCATCCTCGAGCGCGAAGACGCTCATTCCCGGCGCCTGCCAGCCGGGGTTGTCGCTGTGCCGGAAGTTGTATTCCGCTCCCTCGCGCTGCTGCTCCTCGGTGAAGGCCGCACCGAAATCGAACTTGAAGCTCCCGGCCCCGGATGAGACCCACGGGAAGCTCCAGCCCATCCGCTCCTTGTACGCGCGGAGCTCGTCGGGCGGGGCCAGCGACTCGGCGACCAGGGTCACGCCGTGCCCGTTCAGGTGGGGGATGGCCGCGTCGAAGTGGTCCGCGACGAAGGAGCAGCCGGTGCACCCTGGATTCTGCTCGTCCACCTTGTCGCCGTAGCCGAACATGAAGTGGTAGACGAGGAGCTGCGAGCGGCCGTCGAAGAGCTCGGCCAGCCCCTTCCGACCGTCGTCGGTGTCGAAGACGTATTCCTCGTCGATCGGCACCCAGGGCAGCTCGCGCCGCCGGCGCGCGAGCTCATCCCTCTGCCGAAAGTGCTCCTTCTCGGCCTCGAGCAGCTCCCGGCGGGCCGACAGCCATTCCTCTCTGGTTTCCACAGCGTGCTGCGCCATTGCTCCTCCTTCACGGTCTCGAAGCCATATAGTTAGCAGAATGGCTAACGATACGTTCACGGCGCTCGCCCATCCGACCCGCCGCGTGATCGTCGAGCGGCTGAGCGGCGGGACCGCGACGGTGGGGGAGGTCACCGAGGGCCTCACGGTGTCGAAGCCGACGATCTCCCGCCACCTGAGGATGCTCGAGGAGGCCGGTGTCGTCACCCGCGTGATCGAGGGGCGCACGCATCGGCTCTCGCTTCGCCCCGAGGCGCTTGCCGAGACCTCCGATTGGATAGAAAGCCAGAGGGCCCGCTGGGAGCGGCTCTTCGACGTCGTCGGCGAGTATCTCGAGGAGCGAAAGGAGTGAGGGTGGCCGAGGAAGCGGCGAGGGTGGTCCGCATCGAGAGGAGCTTCGATGCTCCAGCCGAGGACGTCTTCGACGCCTGGACCAACGAGGAGGTGATCAGGCGGTGGTTCAAGCCGAGGGAGGGCTGGCGGGAGGCCGACGCCGAGGTGGACCTGCGGGTCGGCGGCAGGATCCGGGTCGTGATGCACGGCCCCGACGGCGAGCCGATCGGAGCCGGCGGCGAGTACACGCTGATCGAGCGGCCGCAGCGGCTGGCCTTCACCTGGACCTTCGACGACTACCCCTCGAACCGGCAGCTGATCGAGATCGAGTTCATCGAGGAGGACGGGGCGACGAGGGTCCTGTTCGTCAACAGCGAGATCTCCGATGGCGAGCGCCGCGACTCCCAGTACGAGGGCTGGTCCACCTGCTTCGATGAGATCGCGCGCGTCCTGGGGTCTAAGTGAGCGAGGCCCAACGTGGAAGTCACCTATCCGGGAGAGAGCGCGGAGTACAGGGCGGAGCGCGATGCGCTGCTCGCCAAGGAGATCGAGCTGCGGCGCCTGACGGAGGCCGTGGCGGCCGCGCGGCGCGAGCTGCCACCGGGCGGTGAGGTCCCCGAGGACTACGTGTTCGCTGGCGAGGGCCCGGCCGGCCGTCCTGCGCACGTGCGGCTCTCGGAGCTGTTCGCTCCGAGCAAGGACTCCCTTGCCATCTACAGCTTCATGTTCCCCCGCGATCCCGGCGACGGCGCGCCCGGGCCGGTTCGGGAGAAGGAGACCGCGAAGCTTCCTCTCGCGGAGGGCCCGTGTCCGACCTGTGTGGCCCTGCTCGACCAGCTGGACGGCATGGTCGAGCACTCCGGCCAGGTCATGAACTTCGCGGTGGTGGCCAAGACGCCATTCGACCGGCTCCTCACCTGGGGGCGCGAGCGGGACTGGCGAAGGCTGCGACTGCTCTCCTCCGCCGGCAACACCTACAACCGCGACTACCTCGCCGAGACCGCGGATGGCGCGCAGCGGCCGATGCTCAACGTCTTCCATCGGGACGGCGACACCATTCGCCACTTCTGGGGCTCGGAGCTCTTCTACGCGCCTACGGACCCCGGCCAGCACCCGCGCCACGTGGGAACGCTGGAGCCGCTCTGGAACCTCTTCGACCTGACTCCGGAAGGGAGACCCGATTGGGACGAGCAACTGACCTACGAGTAACCGCCCTCTTCCTGCTGGCGGCGGCGGCGATCGCCTGGATCGTGACCGTGAACCGCATGCAGGGAATGGACGCGGGCCCGGGGACCGACCTCGGCTCGTTCGGCTGGTTCGCCGGGATCTGGGCGGTGATGATGGCCGCCATGATGCTCCCCTCGCTGGTGCCGATGGCCGGCGCCTACGCGAGGCAGGCGCGCGGCGGCTCGGCGGACGTGACGCCGCGCTCCCTGCTCCGCACGACCCTGTTCACCGTCGGCTATCTCCTCACCTGGATCCTGGTCGGGCTTGTGGCCTGGCTCGTCTTCGAGGGCGTTCGCGACCTCGACCTCTCCTTCCTCGGCTGGGATGACGGCGGCCGCTATGTCGCGGGCGGGGTGATCGCGTTCGCCGCGCTCTACGAGCTCACGCCGCTGAAGCGGACCTGCCTGCGCCACTGCCGCGACCGCGACCTGCTGGTCGCCGACTGGCGCGAGGGCCCGGCGGGGGCGCTCCGCATGGGCCTGGATCAGGGCGCCTACTGCGTCGGCTCATCGTGGGCGCTGATGGCGGCACTGTTCGCCCTCGGGGTGATGAGCATCACCTGGATGGTGGTGATCGGCGCGCTGATCGTGCTCCAGAAGGTGCTGCCGTGGCGCCAGAGGGCGGAAGCCGTCACGGTGGTGGTGCTGCTGGCGCTCGCGATCGGGGTCGCCTTCTTCCCCGATCAGGTCCCGGGCCTGACGGTGCCGGACTCGGCGCCGGCGATGGGCGCGATGGACTCGATGTCAATGCACTGAGCACACCGGGGCGTACCTTTGGGTTAGTGACCCAGCCGAGCTGGGAAAGCGGACGTACGACCCCAACTCGAAAGGCTTGAAAATGAAGAAGCGCACCCTGGGAGAACTCGAGGTCTCCGAGATGGGCCTCGGCTGCATGGGCATGTCCGCGTTCTATGGCTCGACCGACGAGGGCGAGGCGATCGCGACGATTCAGCGCGCCCTCGAGCTCGGCATCGACTTTCTCGACACGGCCCAGCTCTACGGGCCACTGACCAATGAGATGCTCGTCGGCAAGGCCATCAAGGGCAAGCGCGACGAGTACGTGATCGCCACCAAGTTCAACCTGCGCTTGGACGACGCGACTCCGGGCGACATGTCGACAGCGGGCCTGCAGGACGGGTCCGCCGAGCACGTGAAGAGCTCCGTCGAAGGATCTCTCGAGCGCCTCGGCGTCGATCACATCGACCTTTACTACCAGCACCGAGTCGACCCGAAGGTCGAGATCGAAGAGACGGTCGGAGCGATGGCCGAGCTCGTCGAGGAAGGCAAGATCCTCCACATCGGGCTGAGCGAGGCGGCGCCCGAGACGATCCGTCGCGCGCACGCGGTTCATCCGATCGCCGCGCTGCAGACGGAGTACTCGCTCTGGACCCGCGACGTCGAGGCAGAGATCTTGCCGCTCTGCCGCGAGCTCGGCATCGGGTTCGTTCCGTACTCGCCACTCGGCCGCGGCTTCCTCGCAAATCGCTTCTCCTCACCCGACGAGATCGCCGAGGGCGACTTCCGCCGCAACAATCCGCGTTTCCAGGGCGAGAACTGGGAGCGCAACCAGCGGATCGTCGCCAAGGTGGAGGAGATCGCGCAGGAGAAGGGGGCCACGCCGGCGCAGCTGGCACTCGCCTGGGTCCTGGCGCAGGGGGAAGACATCGTTCCCATCCCCGGCACGAAGCGGCGCCAGTACCTCGAGGAGAACGCCGCGGCCGTCGACGTCGAGCTGACCGATGATGATCTGGCGCGCATCGACGAGGAGCTGCCCGAGGTCTCCGGCGAGCGCTACGCCCCCGAGGGCATGGCGACGGTGAACCGTTAGCCGTGGCCGGGACGGCGGTCTCGGTCGAGCTGGTCTCCGACTGAGGCCGGCCGCGGTCCCATGAGCGGCGAAGTGACCCTCGACCGGCGGCGGCGCATGCTGATCCTGTTCATCTGCTGCATGAGCATCCTCGTGGTCAGCCTCGACTCGACGATCGTCAACGTCGCGCTCCCCGCCATCCACCGCTCACTGCACGCCTCGTTCTCGACGCTGCAGTGGACGGTCGACGCTTACACGCTCGTCCTCGCCTCGCTGCTGATGCTCTCCGGCTCGACCGCCGACCGCATCGGGCGCCGCAGGGTCTTCCAGATCGGGCTGACGGTGTTCTCGCTGGGTTCCCTGCTCTGCGCTCTGGCACCGACCGCCGGCCTGCTCGTCGCCGCCCGGGTGCTGCAGGCGGTCGGCGCCTCGATGCTGAATCCGGTGGCGATGTCGATCATCCGCAACGTCTTCGAGGACCCGCGCGAGCGCGCCCAGGCGATCGGGATCTGGGCGGGGGTGGTCGGCATCAGCATGGCCCTCGGCCCGGTGCTCGGGGGCGCGCTGGTCGACGGACCCGGCTGGCGCTGGGTGTTCCTGGTCAACCTGCCGATCGGCCTGCTGGCCTTCGTCCTCACGCGTGCCTACGTGCCGGAGTCGCGCGCGCCGCGAGCCCGCCGCCGTGACCCGGTCGGGCAGGCGCTCGTCCTCACGCTTCTGTTCTCACTGACCTACGCGATCATCGAGGGGTCTCGCCACGGCTGGACCTCACCGTTGATCGTCGCGCTGTTCGCGATTGCGCTCGCCGCCCTCGTGACGCTCGTTCCCTACGAGCTGCGCCGCGATCAGCCGCTGATCGAGCCGCGGTTCTTCCAGAGCGCGCCGTTCGCGGGCGCAAGCGTGATCGCCATCTGCGCCTTCGCGGCGCTCGGCGGCTTCCTCTTCCTCAACACCATCTACCTGCAGGTCTCGCGGGGCCTCTCGCCGCTCGACGCGGGGCTCTACACGCTGCCGATGGCGCTCGCCTGGTTCGCGTTCGGCCCGATCTCGGGTCGGATGGTGGCGCGGCTTGGGCCGCGGCCCTCGCTGCTCACGGGGGGT
>DATBHQ010000010.1:0-12070 GCA_036557385.1 Solirubrobacterales bacterium
GGCGTGGGCCTGGACTTCACCGGTTCCATCCACGAGGAGGGGATCGGTTTCGGCGACGCGCCGTTCCACGAGCACGGCGGCCGCCACAACGCCGAGTTCATCGCCGGGCAGGAGGGGCTCGACGACCAGTGGCTCTTCGCCGGGATCGTCGACGGGCGCAACGTCTGGATCAACCACCTCGAGCACTCGCTCGACGCGCTCGAAGGGCTGAAGACCCGCACGCAGCAGCTCGTCGTCTCGACCAGCTCCTCGCTGCTGCACGTGCCGATCGACCTCGACGCCGAGCCATCGGGGGTGGACGCGGACCTCGACGACGAGATGCGCTCCTGGATGGCGTTCGCCACGCAGAAGGTCCGTGAGGTCGCGACCCTGGCGAAGGGCATTGCCGACGGGCGGGAGGCGATCGCCGATGAGCTCGACGCAAACGACCGGGCGCGGGACTCGCGCCGCGAATCGGCCCGTACCAGGAACGCCGAGGTGCGCGCCCGGATCGAGGGCCTCGACGAGGAGCACGATCGGCGGCAGAGCCCGTTCGAGGACCGCCGCCAGGCCCAACGCGCGCGGATCGACATCCCCGAGCTCTTCCCGGCGACGACGATCGGCTCCTTCCCGCAGACGGCCGAGATCCGGCAAACCCGCGCGAAGGAGAAGCGCGGCGAGATCGACTGGGAGGCCTATCGGGACGCGATGCAGGGCGAGATCGAGAAGGTCATCCGCTTCCAGGAGGACGTGGGCCTCGACGTGCTCGTCCACGGCGAGCCCGAGCGCAACGACATGGTCCAGTACTTCGGGGAGCAGATGGACGGCTACGTCTTCACCGAGAACGCCTGGGTCCAGTCCTACGGCTCACGCTACGTGCGCCCGCCGATCGTCTTCGGCGACGTGCAGCGGCCGTCGGCGATGACGGTCGACTGGATCACCTACGCGCAGTCGCTGACTGACAAGCCGGTCAAGGGCATGCTCACCGGCCCGGTGACGATGCTCGAGTGGTCGTTCGTCCGCGACGACCAGCCGCTCGCTGACACCTGCAAGCAGCTCGCCCTCGCCATCCGCGACGAGGTCGAGGACCTCGAGAGGGCCGGCGTCCAGATCATCCAGGTCGACGAGCCGGCGATCCGCGAGGGACTGCCCCTGCGCAAGGACCGCTGGGACGAGTACCTGACCTGGGCCGTCCACTGCTTCCGCCTGGCCACGTCGGTCGTCAAGGACGAGACCCAGATCCAGACGCACATGTGTTACTCGGACTTCGGCGACATCCTCGAGCACATCCAGCAGATGGACGCCGACGTCAACCTGATCGAGGCCGCCCGCTCCCGGATGGAGCTCCTCGGTGACTGGGAGAGGACGGGCTACCGCAACGACATCGGCCCGGGCGTCTACGACATCCACTCCCCGCGCATCCCGAGCACGGAGGAGATGGTCGAGCTGCTGCACGCCGCGGCGAACGTCCTGCGCCCGGAGCAGATCTGGGTCAACCCCGACTGCGGCCTCAAGACCCGCACCTGGGACGAGGTCGAGCCGAGCCTGCGGAACATGGTGGACGCCGCGAAGCAGCTGCGCGAGGAGCTGGTCCCGGCTTCGTAGTGACTGGCGTCCGGCTCGTCTATCCGGCGCCGGAACGCACCGCGGGAGCGCGAAGCGCCGAGGGTGCGAAGCCGAGGGGCACCAGCTCCGACAGGCCGTAGTTCTGCCCCTTTCGCACCAGCGCCTTGTAGCGGCCCGGGACCTCGAGGGTGGTGATGACCGTGGCGACGCCCGCCTTGTTCGTGCGCGCGCTTGCCCCGGCGAAGGTGACCCGCGCCCGGCGGAGGGGGCGACCGTGGCGGGTTGCGTGCACAGTCACCTGCACCTGGCCCGGCAGCGCGGCGACGCTGCTGTTCGTGACCGTCACGTCGAATCGCTGATGGGCCGGAGCGCGCACGAAGTGGAGCAGGGCGCTGGTCGGCCCGAAGGTGAGAGTGCATCCGGGGTCGAAGGGCCCGATCAGCCAGTGGAGCTTCCCGCCGAGGGTGGGAATCGTCTCGAGGCCCTCCGACTCGCCGCAGACCGTCGTCTCGAGCTCGAGTCGCCGCTGGCCGGTGCGCGTGTTGACCGACCAGACCTGATCGACGTCGTCGACCGAACCCGCGAGCAGGAGCCGGCCGTGCCGGAAGACGGCGCCGGTGACCCCACTCGGTGGCACGGCCCCCACCAGACGGCGGACCGGCCGCAGCAGCGGGCCGGACGGGGCACGGTTGGCCAGCGAGACGTCGGCGGAGCGGTAGGCGAGCAGATCGTTGCCACTGCTGGTCCAGATCAGCGAGCCGTCGGGCGAGGTCTCCGCCCACATCGCCTTGGGGATGTCCGCGGGGTCGAGCTTCACGTAGTAGCGGAAGGCGAGCGTCTGGGGGTCCGCGACGCCGAAGGCGCCCGTGCCGCAGGTGTTGCCGACGCCCGGCGTGTAGCACTCCATCGGCAGCAGCACGCGGCCGCCCTCGCCGGGGTTCCAGGTCGGGTCGCCGATGTGGTTGTAGCCCTCCGACGCGGTGACCGCGGGCGGGATCGCGTTTGCGACGCCCGCGGTCTGTCCCAGCTGCGGCGTCGTTCGCCACAATCCCTCGAAGACGCCGATGAAGTACAGGTTGTCATCGGCGGGGTCGGAGGTGAGTCCCTGCCAGTAGGTGACCGGAACGGAGCTCGCTCCGGTGAGCAGCCAGCGCCCCGGATCCTGCGCGGCCGCGGTGGATGCGCTCCCCAGCCCGAGCGCGACCGTGGCCGTGAGAAGGGCGAATAGGGACCGTACGCGGCGCACCTAGCGCCGTCCGAGGCGCCTGCGCCAGTCGCGGGAGTTGAAGAACTGCGTGATCTTGCGCAGCTTCTCGCGGCGCTCGCTCGTGTAGGGGAAATAGAGCGGCTCGCGCTTGGAGCCGAAGCGGCTGATCACGATCGACTCGGGCCGCACGAACTTCTTGATCCCGTACTCGCCATGGCGAAAGCCGATCCCGGAGTCCTTCCAGCCACCCATCGGCACGTCCGAGGCGAGGAAGCCGACGAGCACGTCGTTGACGTTCGCGGTTCCGACCTCGAGCCGCCGCGCGATCGCCTCGGCCTGGCGCTTGGAGCCGAACACCGATGCCGAGAGCCCGTAGCGGCTGTCGTTCGCGAGGCGGACCGCCTCGTCGGAGTCCCGGACCCTCATCACGCCGACCACCGGGCCGAAGCTCTCGTCGCGCATGACGGTCATCGAGTGGTCGACGTCGGCGAGCACCGTCGGCTCGAACCAGTCGCCGGGGCCCTCGCCGCGCTTGCCGCCCGTGAGGACGCTCGCGCCGTGCTCGGCGGCGTCCTGGACGTGCGACTCGACGATGTCAGTCTGCTTCGGGAAGGTCATCGCCCCGATCTCCTTGCCGTGCTCGGGACCGTCCATCCCCTGCTTCAGGCTCTTCACCTCGTCGACGAAGCGGGTCAGGAACTCGTCGTAGACCGGCTCCTCGACGTAGATGCGCTCGGTCGAGATGCAGACCTGGCCGGAGTTGGCGAAGGAGCCCCAGGCGGCGGCGTTCGCGGCCCGCTCCACGTCCGCCGTGCGGAGCACGATCATCGGGTCCTTGCCCCCGAGCTCGGCGCTCACCGGCGTGAGCGTCTCCGCGGCGCGGGCGAGGACCTTCTTCGCCGTCCGGTCCGAGCCGGTGAACTGCACGAAGTCCACCTCGTCCACCAGCGCGGAGCCGGTCTCGCCCATCCCATTGGCGACCTCGAACACGTCCGGGCCGCCGATCTCCGACTTCCAGGCCTCGACGATCTCGGTCAGGCCCAGGGGCGTGATCTCGGAGGGCTTGACGACGACGGCGCAGCCGGCGACCAGCGCCGGGATCGCGTCGCCGAGGGAGAGGATCAGCGGGAAGTTCCAGGGGCTGATCACGCCGACGACGGGGTAGGGCCGATAGGTGACCTTGAGCTTCTTCACCTTCATCAGCGGCGAGTGCGCGGGCACCTTCTCGTCGCCGATGTAGCGGCCCGCCTTCTTGCCGTAGAAGTTGATCAGGTCGGCGACGTAGGGCACCTCGCCCATCGCCTCGGCCCGGACCTTGCCGGTCTCGCGCTGCATCGTGTCCGCGATGTCGTCCTGGTGGTCGAGCAGCCAGTCGCGGAGCTTGCCGAGCCATTCGGCGCGCCCCTTGATCCCGAGCTCCTCCCAGGCGGGCTGGTTGGCGCGGACGCGGGAGACGATCGCGGCGACCTCGGTGGGCCCGTCGATGGGCACGTCCGTGATGGCCGAGCCATCCGCCGGGTTGATCACCTCGAAGGTCTCCCTGTCGGTTCCGGCGGCCTCGCTGACGGTGTCGATCGCCATGCTGTCTCTCCTCTCGCCCTCGGTCCCCGCGGACTCTACAGCGGACTGGCTGCGCAGCCAGTCATGCGTTTGGAGCAAGGGAGCGGCGTGATTTTCGACAGGGGGCCAAAGACCCGGCGAGCCGCCGCGCCTACGGTGGCCTCGGATGACCATGCGGGAGCTGAGCACGCGCATGATCGAGGCGGTCCTGGAGGGCGATGGCCTGCAGGGCGTCGCGGATCTCGCCGCCGCAGAGGCCGGCGGGCCGGTGGCGATCGTCCTGCCGTCCCGCGGGCTCGCAGCGCGCGCGCCCGGAGGCGGCGAGCTCAACGGCCTCACCCAGTACGCCAAGGCCCGCGTGGCGGAGACCGACGCGAGCGCCCCGGACCGGGTCGTCCTCGAGCGGCCGATCGAGGCCGGCGGGCAGATCGTCGGCGTCGTCCTTCTGCTCGACCACGGCCCCGCCGAGGGAGGCGAGCAGCCTGTCCTGGTCGATCGCGAGGAGGTGCTGCGGGCCACGGCGCTGGGGGCGCTTGCCGAGGTCGCGGTGGCCGACGCCCGGGAGGAGGCCGAGCGCAGGATGCGCGGCGGCCTGATCGAGGAGATCCGGTCGCATGAGGTGGGCACCGCCGAGACGACCGCCAAGGCGGCTCGGCTCGGCTGCGACCTGGCACGTGGCGCGATCGCGCTGGTCGCCGAGATCGAGTCGGCGTCTCCGAGCCATGCGAGCGCGCTGGTGGAAGGCGAGTACGAGGGCTCGCTGGCGGAGCTTGCCGACGGCCGGCTCTACGCCGTCCTGCCGGCCCACGGCGGGGACGACGCCCCCGAGACGACGCTCCGGGCGGCGAGCCGCATCGCGAATCGCCTGCGCAGACACGGCGTGGCGGCGGTCTCCTCGTTCTATCCCGACCCGGGAGAGCTTCACCGCGCGATCAGGGAGGCCGAGCTGGTCCTCGACGTGATCACCCGCGAGCCGGCGATCGCCGAGGCGCTGGAGGAGGGGATCGCGGCGAGCGGGGTCTATCGCCTGCTCTTCCGCGCGCTGATCTCGGACCCGGAGGAGGTCCGGAGCTTCTACCGGGACACCGTCGAGCCCCTGGTCCGCTACGACACCCAGTACCGCTCCGATTTGCTCGGCACGCTCGAGGAGTACCTGTCGAGCGACTGCAACATGAACGCCACCGCGCGAGCGATCTTCGCCCACCGCCACACGGTCGCCTACCGGCTCGACCGCGTGAAGGAGCTCACCGGCCTCGACCCGCAGCTCTCCGAGGACCGCGAGCGGCTCGGCCTCGGGATCAAGGCGTACAGGATCCTGGCGCCCGCGCTGCCGCGTTAGGCAATCCGGGGGCGGGTATATGCCCGTACCGTGGGTGAGCGGGTGGAAGCGTGCGAGCTGCAGCGGTGACGGTGATGGCGGCGACGCTGGTCGCGGCCGTGGGCTGCGGCTCCGGCAGCGCGAAATCCGGCACGACGAGCGCCGTCTCTCCCTCGGGCCAGGCGACCGTGTCCAAGAAGAAGAAGCGCCCGGCGAACTGGTCCACTTACCACGCCAACCTCGCCCGCACCGCCGTCGATCGCAGCTCGCGGCCGCTTCACGGGCTGGGCCGGAGCTGGTCCACGCAGCTCGACGGCCAGGTCTACGCCGAGCCCCTGGCGGTTGGAAACCGCGTGTACGCGGCGACCGAGAACAACACCGTCTACGCGCTCAACGCCCGCAGCGGGAAGATCGCCTGGCGGCGACACCTCGGCACCCCGGTGGATGCGTCGACCCTGCCCTGCGGGAACATCATGCCCGTCACCGGGATCACCGGCACTCCGGCGATCTCCGGCGGCAGGCTCTACGCCGTCGCCTTCCTGAGCGGCTACAGGCACGTCCTCTTCGGGCTCCGGCTGCGCGGCGGGAAGGTCCAGATGCGGCGGGCCGTCGACGCTCCCGGATCCGATCCCCGCGTGCACCAGCAGCGCTCCGCGCTCTCGGTTTCGCACGGGCGGGTCTACGTCTCCTACGGCGGGCTGACCGGCGACTGCGGGCCGTACAAGGGCCGGGTGGTGTCGGTCAGGGCGAAGGGCAAGCCGCGACAGCGCGTCTTCACCGTGGGTGTGACCCGCGAGGGGGCCATCTGGGCGCCGTCGGGCGCCGGTATCGACCGCAGGGGCAACGTCTTCGTCACCACCGGGAACGGTGAGAGCTTCTCGGGCTTCGACTACGGCAACACGGTTCTCCGGCTCACCCCGAAGCTGAAGCTGAAGGGCTTCTGGCGCCCCACCAACGCTGCCGAGCTCAACCGGACCGACGCCGACCTGGGCTCGGTGGGTCCTGCGCTGCTCGGCGGCGGACGGTTGTTCGCGATCGGGAAGGAGGGGGTGGGGGTGATCCTCTCGACCGCCAAGCTCGGCGGCATCGGCGGCCAGCTGTTCCAGGCGGACGTCTGCCCCGGGGGCGCCTACGGCGGGACCGCCTACCGGGCGCCGCTTCTGTTCGTGCCCTGCACTGACGGCCTGGTGGCGCTCCGCGTGACCGGGAACTCGTTCACAACCGCCTGGAAAAGCTCCTCCTTCAACGCCGGCCCGCCGATCATCGCCGGCGGCGCCGTCTGGTCGATCGACATCGACGGGGCCACGCTGAACGCCTTTGACCCGGTCAGCGGCCGCATCCTCGCCACCGAGAGCCTCGGCTCGGTGACCCACTTCGCGACGCCGTCGGCCGGAGGCGGGCGCCTCTTCGCCCCAGCGAGCTCCCAGGTGGTCGGCTTCACCGGCGTCTGACGCCGGCTAGATCTCCTTGCGGAACGGCACCAGCCGGTAGACCGAGCCCTTGCTGCCCTGCTTCACGCCCCGCTCGGTGAGCACGTAGATCTGACCGGCGTTGTCGATGCCGAGCGAGGAGAGGTAGCGGATGTTGAAGCGGAAGCTGCGCTGCTTGCCCGCGCGCCGCCCGAGACGCGGCCGGAAGCCGTAGAGCTTCCCGGTGCAGTAGTCGGCGAACATGTAGTCGCCGACGATCTCCCGGCCGCGGATGCGGGCCAACCGCGGATCGCGGACCACGTAGCCGCCGGTGACCGCACAGCCGGGCTTGTGGGGATACGCCAGCGCGGGCAGTACCGTGGCCCGCCGCAGGATGCCGCCCCTGAAGGGAGCGAAGCCCTCGAAGGCCGGCCAGCCGAAGTTGGCGCCGCGCGACTGGGCGATCGGCAGGTAGTCGATCTCCTCGTAGCGGTTGTTCCCCACGTCCCCGATCGCGATCGTCCCCGTCCGCCGGTCGAAGGAGAAGCGCCGGGGATTGCGGAGGCCGTAGGCCCAGATCTCGTCCCTGCCCGGCCGGGCGACGAACGGGTTGCCGGGCGGGATCGTGTAGGGCTTGTCGCCACTGGGTCGGGGGTCGATCCGCAGGATCTTGCCGAGCAGGAGATCGAGGTTCTGGGCGTTGCCGGCGGGGTCGCCCGCGGGGCCGCCGTCGCCCGTTCCCAGATAGAGGTAGCCGTCGGGACCGAAGACGATCTGACCGCCGTGGTGGGCCCGGGTGGGCTCGGGGATGGTGAGGATCGGCCGGCGCGTGCTCGGGTCCGCGACCAGCGGGTTGTCCGCGCTACGCCGGAACTCATCCACCTGCAGGTCGTCGCGGCGGTCGTTGTAGGAGACGTAGAAGGCCCCCGTCCGGCTGTAGTCCGGCGGGAACGCGATCGCGGCCATCCCGGGATCGCCACCCGGGCCGTTGTGCTTGACCAGGCGGTGGATGTCGAGGAACGGCCTCGTCAGCAGGTGGTCGTTGGCGATGATCCTGATCGCCCCTCGCTTCTGGACGACGTAGAGGCGGTTGTTCTGCCCCGGCGGCTGGGTCAGGTAGACGGGCCCGTTCAGCTGGGCGATCCGCTGGAGCGTGACGAACTTGGGACCGAGCGTCCGCCCCTCCTGCACCGCGATGCCGACGATCGCCGCGCCGATCGCAACGAGGGCAGCGATGGAGGTCTCGATCCGGCGACCGGTGAACGTGGTCCGCATGGCAGGGTGTCGCGCGAGGCGCCGCCCAGGTTATTAGCGGCGCACGAAGCGGAAGACCGGGCCGTCCAGCGAGGTCGCGTAGAGCTTGCCGTCGGCGGTCTCGCCGAACGAGCTCAGGTCGCGCACGCGCAGGCCGGTCCCGCGATCCTTCCGCGCGCCCCCCAGGCGCGGGATCAGCGAGCGGATCTTCCCGGTGCAGAAGTCCCCGTACACATAGCGGTGGGTGAGCGAGCGCAGCCGCCGGTCCCGGACGACGTAACCGCCCACGAGCGCACAGCCGGCGCCGGTGATGCTGCGCACCTTGATCGGCCTGATGGTTCCGCCGGCGGTCGGCGGATGCGCTCCAGGGAAGGGAGCGAAGCCCTCGAAGTCATTCCAGCCGAAGTTGGCGCCGTTCGCCGCCGACAGCGGCAGGTAGTCGATCTCGTCGAAGCGGTCCTGGCCCACGTCGCCGATGACGAGGCGAGGTTGGGCCGGATCGGTGACCAGGTCGAACGAGAACCGATACGGATTGCGAAATCCGATCGCGAAGACCTGAACCGCGCCGGTGGCGGGATTGATCCGGAGCAGCTTGCCGAGGCGGGAGCTGGGGTTCTGGGCGTTGTCGGGCTGATCGCCAGCGCCGCCGCCGTCCCCGGTGCCCGCGTAGAGCATGCCGTCGGGGCCGAACTGCAGCTGCCCGCCGTTGTGGTTCGAGTGATTGGGATGCGGGATGACGACGATGGGCCGCAGCGTGGTGGGGGAGGCATGGCGGCCCCCACCGTCCGCGTGCAGCTCGGCGATCACGAGGTCCCCCGCGCCGTTGGTGAAGAAGACGTAGAGCAGCCTCGAGCTGGCGTAGCTCGGGGCGAAGGCGACCGAGAGCAGTCCCCGCTCTCCACCGGTCGAGACGTTGCCGGAGATGTTGATGAAGGTGCGTCGCTTTCTCCCTTTCACCAGGCGGATGCGGCCGCCGCGCTCGACGACGACCACGCCCGGGACACCGGGAGCCGAGGTGACGTAGGTCGGACTGTGGAAGCGCCCGATCCGCTTCAGCTTGACCCGGTGCTTCGCGTCGGCGGAGGCGGCGCCAAGGATCAGGGCCACGAGCGCAGCGATCGCGACGGCGATGGCGAGGCGTCTCACTGGACCAGACGGTAGACGGGCCCGTCGAGCGACACCGCGTAGATGTGCCCCTGGTTGTCCTGCCCGAAGGAGGAGAGGCTCGGCACGTCCAGGCCGACCGGCCGGTCGTCGCGCGCCTCGGGGCTCGCCGGCTTGAAGCTGCGCAGCTGACCGATGCAGAAGTCGCCATAGACGTAGCGGCCGTAGATCGCCGGCAGGGAGCGGTCCCGAACCACGTACCCGCCTGTGACCGAGCAGCCCCCGTCGGCGTGCTCGTACGTGAGGATCGGCGGGACCGCGCCGGGCGCGGTCTGATCCTGGTTGAAGCGATCGTTCCCCTCGAACGCCGACCAGCCGAAGTTGTTGCCGCAGACCCGATTTGCGGGGCGGTAGTCGATCTCCTCCTGGTCGCTCTGGCCGACGTCGCCGATCAAGAGGGCCGACGACCTCCGGTCGAAGCTGAAGCGCCATGGGTTGCGCAGCCCGTAGTCGCAGATCTCCGGACGCGCTCCGTCGCCGGGGTCGAGCCGGAGGATCTTGCCCAGCAGGGAGGCGCGGTCCTGGCCGTTGCGCTCGGGATCACCGGCGCCGCCGCCGTCCCCCGTGCCGATGTAGAGCTGCCCGTCCGGGCCGAAGAGCAACAGGCCGCCGTTGTGGTTGGAGGCGAAGTCGTCCATGTGCAGCACCTCGCGCTCACTGCCGCGATCGAACGAGCCGTCCGGCCTCACCGAGTACTCGACGACGTTCTGGTCCTGGTCGTTGTCCGTGTAGTAGGCGTAGGCGAGATGGGAGGTCTGGAAGTCCGGCGGGAAGGCGACGGAGAGGAGGCCCTGCTCCTCGCCGTCGGCCGTCACCTGGTCGCGGATGTCGAGGGCGGGCATCGAGACGACCCGGCCGTCCCGGACGATGCGGACGCTCCCCTCCCGTTCGATCACATAGAGGTCGTTGCCGCCCGGCGGCTGGGTGACGTAGACGGGCTGGTCGAAGTCGCCGACCTTCTCCAGCCTCACCTGCCCGCTCCCCTGAGGGGGTTGGGCCACGGTGGTCCCCGTGTCGCTCGAATCGGAGCCGCCGCCGCAGCCCGCGACCAGGGTGGCCAGCACCAGCGGCGTGACCAGCCCGGCATGACGGCGGTCGGGCAGCCCTATTGCCCCTTGAGCTCCGCCTTCTGCTGAGCGTTCCCGGCCTGGCCGATGACGTCGCTCGGCTTGATCGGGACCACCTGACCGGCGTCGTTGACCCTGGTCTGCGGGGGCGCGCTCGAGATCCGGACCACGAACTCGCCCTCCGGGACCGAGCCGTCCCCGGTGACCGCCTTCGCCTTGCCCTGGAGGCCGGCGGCCACGCGGTAGTGGACCGTGTAGGTGCCGGCCTGCACCGGGGTCACGTTCCAGACCATGTCGCGAGTCTGGTTGGGCGCCAGGGAGCCGAAGGCGAAGGTGTTGGTCTGCGCGGCCTCCGCTCCGGCCGACGCCGTCTGCCCGGCGAGCTTCGGGAAGCCCTCCTCGAGGATCCATACCGGCCGGAAGGGAATCGCGAGGCCCTGCTGCTCGGAGCGGACCGAGAAGGACCCCTGCACCGTGGGCAGCTCCTGGCTGGCGGTCGCGGTGCTCGCGTCCGAGGTGGTGAAGATCGTGATCGCCAGGTTGGGGATCGTCTTGTCGCCGGAGTTCTCGACCGAGAGGGTGAGGTTCGTGTTCTCCGCGAGCTTCTGCTTGCTCGGGAAGTTCGCGCTCATGATCTGGACCGGGAAGTTCCCCTCCGGCTCGGTGGCGTCCTGGCGTCCGCCCCCGCCGCAGGAAGCGACCCCGATGGCCGTGAGCGCCGCCACGAGTCCGATGCCGACGCGCTTACGGGCCCTCACCGCAAGGGCTGTCGAGGCGCTCTCCTCCAAAGGCGCGGGCAACATAGCACGCACCCTACCCCCGCCTATCGAGCACCGCATCAGTCAAATCCGGGGATTTCCCGCGCAACTTGAGCACAACGGTTGTAGGTGGCGCACGACCCTCCCATCCCATAATCTTCTTCGCGAGGAGAGATGGTCAGATCCGTAGCCGATAGGGCGTTTCTCCCGGCCAAGTCGCTGTTCGAGCAGGTTGGGGACATGATGATCCTGACCGCGAAGACGATCGTCTCCGCGATCAGGCCCCCCTATCCCTACGGCGGTGAGTTCATCGGGCAGTTCCTCTTCGCGCTCCAGCTCTGCTGGTTCCCGATGATGATCTCGACCCTGGCTTTCGGCTTCGGCGCTCCGGGCCTTCAGGCGGCGAACTTCCTCTCCCTCTTCGGCGCGCTGGACCGGCTCGGCGGCTTCTTCGTGCTCGCCTCGATCCGCGAGTTCGCGCCGTTCGTGACCGCCGTGGTCGTCGCCGGTGTCGCCGGCACAGCGATCACGGCGGACCTCGGCGCGCGGAAGATCCGCGAGGAGCTCGACGCGCTCCAGGTGCTCGGCGTCGACCCGATCAAGAACCTGGTCGTGCCGCGCTTCCTGGCACTGATGCTGATCACCGGGCTGATGGACATCTACGCGCTGATCTTCGGCATCGTCGGCGGCATCGGGGCGGAGCTGCTCTACAACGAGCCGTTAGGCGGCTTCTTCGCCACCCTCTTCAACAATGCCTCGGTCACGGACCTCTGGGGGTCGGTCCTGAA
>DATBHQ010000011.1:0-18204 GCA_036557385.1 Solirubrobacterales bacterium
GGCGGCATCTGCATGGCCTGCACGATGCCCGGCTTCCCCGACAAGTACATGCCGTTCATGGACGAGGACCGCTGGGGCGGCCTCGCCTCGAACATCGAGCGGTTCACGATCGGGCCGATCGTGCGGGGCTTCCGCAGGCGGAACATCCGCAACAAGTTCGACAAGGAACCCGAGTGGCGCAGGCGAGGCAACCAGCTGAGCACGGGATACAAGTCACGCTCGGCCGGCTATGCGCCCCCGGGTTCGTAAGGCGATCAACTTCGAGACTGAGGAGAGAGGAAGACATGGCAACGACAGAGACTCCGACCACATCGAAGAAGGTCGCCGTCAAGGAGATGTCCTGGGACCCGATCACGCGGATCGTAGGCTCACTGGGCATTCACACGGAGATCGACTTCGACGCCAAGAAGGTGGAGAAGGCGTACTCGACCTCGATGATCTTCCGCGGGTTCGACATCTTCATGAAGGGGATCGACCCGCGGGATGCCCACTTCATCACGAGCCGGATCTGCGGCATCTGCGGGGACAACCACTGCACGACCTCATGCCTGAACCAGAACATGGCCTACGGCGTGAAGCCGCCGCACCTCGGTGACCTGGGTTACAACCTGGCCGAGACCGCCGACTACATGTTCGACCACGCGATCTTCAACGACTGCATGGCGAACGTGGACTACTGCGAGCAGATGGTGAAGGAGACGAATCCGTCCCTGCTCCAGAAGGCCGAGCAGACGCCGGCGCCCGGCCAGGATGTGCACGGCTACAAGACGATCGCCGACATCATGCGGGCGCTCAACCCGTTCACGGGCGACTTCTACCTAGAGACCCTCCAGGTGGCGCGGTACACCCGCGAGATGTACTGCCTGTTCGGCGGTCGGCACACCCACCCGTCGACGATCATGCCTGGCGGAGTCTCGGTGGACATCACGCACCAGACCTGCACGGACTACTACGTGCGGCTGATGCGGTACATCGACTACGTCAAGCGGGCCGTGCCGATGCACGACGACCTCTACGACTTCTTCCTCCAGGAGTTGCCGGGGTACGACATGGTCGGCTATCGCGACACGGATCTCGTCTGCTGGGGCTACTTCGACGACCCCGACTACGTCGACTACGACTACCGGAACATGACCGAGTGGGGGCGGAAGCGCTACATCACCCCGGGGGTCGTGCTGAAGGGCGAGCTGATCACGACCGACCTGGTCGAGATCAACCTGATGATCAGGATACTGCTGGGTAGCTCGTACTTCGACGACTGGACGAACGAGGAGACGTTCGTCACCCAGGACCCGCTCGGGAACCCAGTCGACAAGCGCCATCCGTGGAACAAGGTGACCCTGCCGAAGCCGCAGAAGCGCGACTTCCAGGACAAGTACAGCTGGGTCGCGTCGCCACGGATCTACGACGAGCGCAATGACACCTACGTGGCCTGCGACACGGGCGGCGGCCCGTTCGCTCGTTCCTGGGTGACCGCCAAGGCCGGCCTGGTGGACTTCGGTTACGCGAAGGCCACGGGCGAGAGCATCAAGATGACGCTGCCGAGGACCGCCTCGAAGCCCGAGATGGAGCTCGAGTGGAAGATCCCGGAGAAGTCGAACGCGGTCGAGCGCGACCGGGCCCGGACCTACCACGAGGCGTTCTCGGCGCTGATCGGCCTGCACTGTCTGGAGCGGGCGCTGGGCGAGGTTCGCGCTGGGCGCACGAAGTCGTGGAACGACTTCAAGGTGCCAGACGAGGCGATCTCGGTCGGCTTCTGCGAGGCGGCCCGCGGCGTGCTCTCGCACCACATGGTGATCCGGGACGGCAAGGTGGCGAACTACCAGCCCTACCCGCCCACGCCGTGGAACTCGAACCCGCGCGACACCTACGGGACCCCTGGCCCCTATGAGGATGCGGTGCAGAACACGCCGATCTTCGAGGAGAACGGCCCCGAGAAGTTCAAGGGCGTGGACATCATGCGGGCGGTGCGGAGCTTCGATCCGTGCCTGCCGTGCGGCGTCCACATGTACGACCAGCGCGGCGGCCAGGTTCGGAAGGTCACGCATACGCCGACCGGCCTCTCCTAGCTCGGAGCCCGATCAATGCCCGCCGAGTCTGCCCAAGCGGTCAGCCCCGAGACCCTGATCCAGAGGGTCGAGGAACTGACCGAGCAGGTCGAGCGTCTCCCGGATCCGGCGGCCCGTCGGACCGCGGAGGAGCTGATGTCCGCCGTGATCGACATGTACGGGCTCGGCCTGAGCCGAATCGTCGAGATCCTGGACGAGGACGAGGACGGAGCGGAGGTGAAGCGGCGGCTGATCGACGACGGCGTCATCGCGAGCCTGCTGCTGATCCACGATCTCTATCCCGTCCCCATCGAGGACCGCGTCTCCGAGGCACTCGACAACGTCCGGCCCTACATGGAGTCGCACGGCGGCGACGTCGAGCTGGTCTCCCTCATCGACGGGATCGCCCGGATCCGGCTCGAGGGCAGCTGCGACGGCTGCCCGGCGTCGGCCTCGACGCTCGAGCTGGCCATCAAGACCGCGCTCGACGAGACTGCCCCGGACCTGCTCGGGATCGAGGTCGAGGGCACCGACCAGGACCTGCTGAGCCCGGTCGAGGTGACCGGCAACTCGCTGCCGGTGGTGCCGGCCGGCCGGTCGAACGGGGCGGCCGAGACGCCGGCGCCGGCGGGCGTCGCGGGGTGGCGGGAGCTCAACGGCGAGCTGGACGGCCTCCGCGAGGACCAGCTCACGAGGGTCGAGGTCGAGGGCATGGCGATCGTCGTCGCGAAGGTCGAGGGCTCGCTGCTCGCCTACCTCGACTCGTGTCCGAGCTGCGAGGGGTCGATCGCCGAGGCCGAGCTCGATGAGGGCATGCTCACTTGCCCCGGCTGCCAGCGACGCTACTTCCTCCCGCGAGCGGGCCGCTCGCTGGATGATGAGCGGCTTCACCTGGGACCGGTCCCGCTGCTCGCGTCGGAGACCGACGGGATCAGGGTGGCGCTCGCACGATGAGCGGGAACGGGCGGGCCATCGACGACGCCGTGGCGGCCCGGAGGCGAGCAAACGTGGTGAGTGGCCTGCGGGGCCTACGGCGCCCGGGTAGCCCGAGCGCCGGCAACGGTGCGAGCGCCGCCGAGGAGCGCTGCGACCTCTGTGGGACGGAGATCCCCACGGAGCACGAGCACCTCCTTCATCTGGGCGACCGCCGGATCCTCTGCGCCTGCGCCACCTGCTGGGCGCAGCGCTCGGGAGACCCGGAGCTGCGCCCGACGGGCAACCGGGTCGTCTGGCTCGACGATTTCGAGTTGCCAGATGAGCTCTGGGCCCGACTCGAGGTGCCGATCGGGCTCGCCTTCTTCATGGAGAGCAGCTCGATCGGGGGGGTGGTGGCCATGTACCCGAGCCCGGCGGGGGCGACCGAGTCCGAGCTCGAGCTGGGGGCCTGGGACGACCTGCGAGCGCTCAACCCCGAGCTCGACTCGCTCGAGCCCGACGCGGAGGCTCTCGTCGTCAACCGGATGTCCGAGCCGCCCGTCCACGTGATCGCGCCGATCGACGAGTGCTACGGGCTGGTCGGCGCCATCAAGATGAGCTGGGAGGGGATCTCCGGCGGCGACGCGATCGAGCGGGCGGTCCCGACCTTCTTCGACCGCCTCCGGCGGCGCTCCGGGGTGCCCCGGTGAGCGAGCGAATCGAGGAGATGGCGCGGGGCCGAGCCCCGCATCCGCGACCCCCCGGGGTCGAGGCCGACACCGCCGAGCGCGGACGCCCGGAGACCTCGCGCCGGCCGGGGGAGCCCGGGCTCGCGCTCGGGATCGAGGCCGTTCACGTCGTCAGGCACGCCGCGGCACCGACCCTCCGCTTCACGCTGGGGGTCAAGGATCCGTCCGGCCGCGAGGTGTTCATGGCAGCTCTCAGCGTCCAGATCCAGATCGAGCCGGCGAAGCGCATTTATGACCCCGAGGAGAAGGCGAAGCTGACGGAGCTGTTCGGCGATCCGCACCGCTGGACGACGACCGCCCAGCGCATGCACTGGACGAGCGAGAGCGTGCTGCTGCCCTCGTTCACCGGCTCGATGAGCGCCGAGATCGAGGTGCTCTGCAACTACGACGTCGAGCTGGCCGCCGCCAAGTACTTCCATTCCGTGAAGGACGGCGAGATTCCGCTCGCCTTCCACTTCAACGGCAGCGTCTACTACTCGGGAGATGACGGCCGCCTTCAGGTCGTCCAGGTTCCCTGGGACACCTCCGCGAGCTTCGCGATGCCGGTCTCGGCCTGGAGGGAGATGATCGACTCCTACTACCCCTACCGCGGCTGGGTGCCGGTGCACCGGGACACCCTCGATGCGCTCCAGCGGCTCAAGGCGAGGCTGGGCGCGCCCACCTTCGACGCGGCCCTCAGCGAGCTGCTCGCGAGGGAAAGCTTCGATGAATAGCTCGATCGAGGAGCTGGTCCGCTCGCTGCTCTTCGAGGGCTACGCGCTCTATCCCTACACGCCCGGGGTGAAGAACGCGACGCCGACGCCCTTCGGGATCGTCTACCCGCCGGCCTACGCCGAGGCGCAGCCGGCGGCCCACTCGATGCTGCGCCTCGAGGCGGTGCTGCGGGGAGGGCCGGACGCCCGGATCGGCGGGACCGTGCTCTTCCTGCAGGCGGTCGGGGAGCGTCACGAGGCGAGCGAGCGCTGCCTCGAGCTCGGGCCGCTGAGCCTGGCGGAGCTGGCTCGCGGCCCGCTGCGCGACTCCTTCGGCTTCCCCATCGACGGCGGAGGAGAGCTGCGCGGCCGGATCACCATGCGCGCCGAGCTGCTGGCGCCCGACCTCGCCAGGGTCCGGCTCTGCGTCCACAACGAGACGGAGATGCGCTCGGACCCGGAGGCCGCCTCGCGGGGAGAGGCCCTCCGCCAGAGCCTGATCTCGACCCACCCCCTGCTCGAGGTGGAGGGGGGCCGCTTCGTCTCGCCGCTGGAGCGCGAGGGCCCCGAGGGGGAAGCGGCGCTCGCCAGCGAGCCGGTCAACACGTTCCCGGTGCTGCTGGGCGACGAGGACGGGGCGGTGCTGGGCGCCGCGATCATGTTGCCGGACCACCCGGAACTCGCCCCGGAGAGCCTCGGCAACCTGTTCGACAACACCGAGATCGAGGAGGCGCTCCTGCTCCACGTCCACGCCCTCAGCGATCAGGAGCGCGAGCAGATCGCCGGCCAGGACCACGCCGTCCGCGAGATGATCGAGCGGGCCGAGTCGACCACCGGGGACGAGATCCTCGGCCTCCACGGCCGCCTCACCTACACGGAGCCGGAGGCGAAGGGGCGGGAGACGAACGGCAGGCCGCCGACGCCGCCGCCGGGACTCGACGAGATCCAGGGCGAGCGCGAGGTCGCCGCCGCGGGCACCACGGTCCGGCTCGGCGACAAGATCGTCCTGCGGCCCGGGACCGAGGGCGACGTCTACGACAAGATCCTGGACGGGCGCACGGCGACCGTCGAGCGCATCTACCGCGGCTACGACGAGCGCGTCTACCTCGGCGTCACGGTGGACGACGACCCCGGCCAGGACCTGCTTCGCGAGACCGGCCGCTTCCTGTTCTTCTTCGCCGACGAGGTGGAGCCGGTGCCGGGATGAGCGAGCCGAGCGCCCACCTGCCGAAGATGCCCGACGTGGCGAACCTGGCCGAGCCGGAGCTGCCCGAGATGGAGAAGCAGATCCTGGTCGCCGGGGTCGGCAACGCCTGGCTCGGCGACGACGGCTTCGGCGGCCACGTCGTCAGCCGGCTGCTCGAGATGGGAGTGCCACCGGGAGTCCAGGTCCAGGACTTCGGCTCGGGGGGCCTCGACCTCGCCTACGAGGTGATGCGCGGCTACCACGCGATGGTGCTGGTCGACGTGAGCGAGCAGGGTGGCGAGCCCGGCGACGTCTACGTGATCGAGCCGAGCCCCTCCGACTTCAAGCCGATCGAGGACGGCGAGGCGATCAGCCCCCACGGCATGGACCCCGGGACCGTCCTGCGGTTCGTGAAGACGGTCCATGGCTGGCCCGGCAAGGTCGTCGTCGTCGGATGCGAGCCGGCCGATGTCGAGAACCTCGCGCTCGAGCTCTCGGAGCCGGTCGGCGCGGCCGTGGACCGAGCGGCCGCCGTGGTGCTCGAAGAGCTGAACAAGCTGCAGTCCGACGCCGCCTACGAACCGGGTTGACTGTGCACGAGCTCTCCCTCGCCACCGGGATCGTCGAGACGGTCATCAAGCATGCCGACGGGCGGCCCGTGACCGCCGTGGAGATGCGGATCGGGACGCTGCGCCAGGTGGTCCCGGAATCGCTCGACTTCTACTTCGGCATCTGCTCGCGCGACACCGTCTGCGAGGGCGCCGACATGCGCCAGGAGATCGTCCGGGCGCGACTGCACTGCCGCAGCTGCGGCGAGGAATGGCAGATCGACGAACCGAACTTCCGCTGCCGCTCCTGCGGCGGCACCGACGTCGAGGTCATCGCGGGCACCGAGTTCGAGGTCGAGTCGATCGAAGTGACTGAGTCAGGCGCAAACGATCAGGAGGAGGCCGGATGCATCGCACCAAGGTGAAGGTGGCCGAGGACGCTCTCGACGCCAACACGACGATCGCCGAGGCCAATCGGCACGACTTCGACCACGCCGGAGTGCGGGTGGTCAACCTGATGTCGGCGCCCGGCGCGGGGAAGACCACGCTGCTGGAGTGCGCGATCCCGGAGATGGATGCCCGGGTCGGCGTGCTCGAGGGGGACGTGGCGGGCTCGATGGACGCGGACCGGATCGCGCACCTGCACGTCCCGGTCGTCCAGCTCAACACCGACGCAGGCTTCGGCGGCGAGTGCCACCTCGACGCCAACATGGTGCGCTCCGCGCTGCCCGGGTTCGAGCTGGATGAGATCGACCTGCTGGTGATCGAGAACGTCGGCAACCTCGTCTGCCCGGCGGAGTTCCGGGTGGGGGAGGACGCGCGGGCAATGATCTGCTCGGTCGCCGAGGGCGAGGACAAGCCGCTCAAGTACCCCCTCATGTTCCGGGCCTGCGAGCTGGTGGTGGTGAACAAGACCGACCTGCTCCCGCACCTCGACTACGACGTCGAGAAGCTGCGCCACAACCTCGAGTCCGTCAACCCGGAGGCGGAGGTGATCGAGTGCAGCGCCCGCACTGGCGAGGGGACCGGGGCGTTCGCGGAGTGGCTTGCGGCGGTGGCGGCGAGGGAGGCCGCCGCGGTTTGACCGTCGCGGCGGCAGGGCGGCTCGATTCCCTGCTCGCGGAGAGGACCGAGGCCAACCGCGCCTTCTTCGAGGCGCGCTCCGAGGACGTGGCGCGCTGCTGCCACCGGATGGCGGAGCGCTTCGCTCGCGGCGGGCGGCTGGTCGCGCTCGGGTCCTCCCCCCAGGCGCGCTCCGACGTGCGGCACGTGGCGGTCGAGTTCGTCCATCCGGTGATCGTCGGGAAGCGGGCCCTGCCCGCGATCGGCCTCTCCCGCGAGGGCGGCTCGCTGGTCACCCAGGCCGAGCTGATCGCCGAGCCGGAGGACATCGCGATCGCCTTCGGCACGGACGAGCCCGATGGCCGAGAGACCGTCGAGGCACTCGCACTCGCCAAGGAGCGGGGCTGCCAGACGATCGCCTTCTCCGCTTGCGGCGCGGAGTGGGAGTTCGAGCCGCCCTCGGAGGACCCGTTCGTCCGCCAGGAGCTCGCCGAGACGCTCTACCACGTGCTCTGGGAGCTGGTCCACCTCTTCTTCGAGCACCGCGGGCTGCTGGAGGGGCGCGAGGCGGGGCCGGTGCACGACACCGGGGCCTCGAGCTTCCTCTACCCGTTCCTCTCCGAGGGCGAGACCGGCCTGGACGAGGTGATCGAGGACGTCCGCTCGAACGTCGTGATGAAGGCCGAGGAGGTCGGCGAGCTGCGGGAGCGGACGATCGCCGGATCCCGTGAGGTGCTGGTCGAGGCGGCGGCCGCACTGCGGTCGATCTTCGACGGCGGCGGCAAGGCGCTCGCCTTCGGCAACGGCGGGTCCGCGACCGACTCGATGGATCTGGTCGCCGACCTCCGCGCCGCGCCGCAGGGCTGGCCGGCGCGGCCCGCGATCGATCTGACCGAGGACCCGTCGATCCTGACCGCCATCGCCAACGACATCGGGGTCGAGGCGATCTTCCTGCGGCAGGTGATCGCCTACGGGCGCGAGGGCGACGCCGCGATCGCGATCTCGACCAGCGGGAACTCGGTCAACCTGATCGAGGCGCTCGGCGAGGCGAGCAAGCGGAAGCTGGTCACGATCGCCTTCGTCGGCTACGACGGCGGCCGCGTCGCCGACGAGGGCCTCGCCGATCACGTGATCGTTTCGCCCTCGCAGCACATCCCGCGGATTCAGGAGGCCCAGGCGAGCGCCTACCACGCACTGCGCGAGCTGATCGAGCTGGGATGAGTGTCGTCGCTAGGCAGCGGCTGCGCGTGCGGGTCGAGGGGACCGTGCAGGGTGTCGGCTTCCGCCCCTTCGTCTACCGGGTCGCCGACGAGCTGGGCCTCGCCGGCTGGGTGCTGAACGACTCGCGCGGCGTGCTGATCGAGGTGGAGGGGGAGAGGGACGCGCTCGATGCCCTGCTCGAGCGGCTGCGAGGCGAGGGGCCGCCGCTTGCGGTCGTCGAGCGGGTCGCCGAGGAGACGGTGGCCGTCACGGGGGAGACGGGATTCCGGATCACCGAGAGCGCCGAGGGCGGCGAGGGCGAGGCGGCCGTCTCCCCGGACGTGGCGACCTGTGACGACTGCCTGACCGAGCTCCTCGACCCCGACGACCGCCGCCACCGCTACCCGTTCACCAACTGCACGAACTGCGGGCCGCGCTTCACGATCGTCCGCGGCGTCCCCTACGACCGCCCCCTGACCACGATGGCGACGTTCGAGCTGTGCGAGCGCTGCCGGGCCGAGTACGAGGACCCGCTGGACCGCCGCTTCCACGCCCAGCCCAACGCCTGCCCGGACTGCGGCCCGTCCCTGCGGCTGCTCGACGCCGCCGGCCGCCCGGTCGCCGAGGGGAATGAGCTCTCGCTGGAGGCGGCGAGCCTGGCGCTTGCCGAGGGCAGGATCCTCGCCGTCAAGGGGCTGGGCGGCTACCACCTCGCCTGCCGGGCCGACGACGAGGCGGCGGTCGCGGAGCTGCGGGCGCGCAAGCACCGCGAGGACAAGCCCTTCGCTCTGATGGCGCCGTCGGCGGAGGCCGCCCTGGAGCTGGTCGAGCTGGACGAAGCCGCGGGCGCCCTGCTCGCCTCGCGCGAGCGGCCCATCGTCCTGGCGCCGCGCCGGCCGGACGCCCCGGTCGCGTGCTCGGTCGCGCCCGCCTCGCGCGAGCTCGGGGTGATGCTGCCGTACTCGCCGCTCCACCATCTGCTCTTGGCCGACTGCGCCGCGGTGCTGGTGATGACCAGCGCCAACGTCTCCGACGAGCCGATCGCCTACCGGGACACCGAAGCGCTCGAGCGCCTGGCCGCGATCGCGGACCTCTTCCTGGCCCACGACCGCCCAATCGAGACACGGACGGACGACTCCGTGGTGCGGGTAGTCGCCGATCGCCCCCTCTTCCTGCGGCGCTCGCGCGGCTACGTGCCCCGCGACCTGCCGCTGGCGGCGCCGCGGCCGATCCTCGCCTGCGGCGCGGAGCTGAAGAGCACCTTCTGCCTGGCAAAGGGGGAGCGGGCCTGGGTCGGCCACCACATCGGCGACCTGAAGAACTACGAGACGCTCCGCTCCTTCACGGAGGGGATCGAGCACTTCGAGTCGCTCTTCGCGGTCGAGCCGGAGATCGTCGCCCACGACCTCCATCCCGAGTACCTCTCGACCAAGTACGCGCTCGAGCGAGACGGCGTCGAGACGGTCGGCGTCCAGCACCACCACGCCCACCTGGCCGCCTGCCTGGCCGAGCACGGCGAGGCCGGCCCGGCGGTGGCGGCGATCTTCGACGGGACCGGGTACGGCACGGACGGGACGGTCTGGGGAGGGGAGCTCCTGGTGGGCGACCGCCGCGGCTTCGAGCGCGCCGGGCACCTGCACCCGGTGCGGATGCCGGGCGGCGAGCGGGCGATCCGCCAGCCCTGGCGGATGGCATGCTCCTGGCTGCTCGAGACGCTCGGGCCCGAGCCGCCGCTGCCCCCGCTGCTCGCGGGAGAGGTCTCCGAGGGGGAGTGGTCCAAGGTCGCGCAGCTCGCCGCCGGCGGGCTCGCCTCGCCCGTCACGACCAGCGCCGGCCGCCTCTTCGACGCGGTCGCGGCGCTCTGCGGCGTCCGGGCCGAGGTCAACTACGAGGGACAGGCGGCCGTGGAGCTCGAGGCCGCCGCCGACCCCGCCGTCCGCGATGCCTACCCGCTTCCCGGGACCGAGGTCCTCGACGCCCGTGAGACGATCCGCGCGATCCTCGCCGACCTCGGGGCCGGCCTGCCCGTCCCGGCGGTGGCGGCGAAGCTCCACAACGCGGTGGCGGAGGCCTCCGCCCGCGCCTGCGCCGAGATCGCGGCGAGCGAGGGGATCGGCCTCGCCGTGCTCTCGGGCGGCGTCTTCCAGAACCGGCTGCTGCTGGAGCGGACCGCCGAGGCCCTGGAGCGGGCGGGCCTCCGGGTGCTGACGCCTCGCCTCTTGCCGCCTAACGACGGCGGGATCGCCTACGGCCAGGCCGCGGTCGCGGCGGCCTCGGCCGCTTAGGTCGGCAGCCGCCCGCTCAGGCCAGCGGGCTCCAGCGCGAGGAACGCCCGGGCCCGAGCGCGCGGCGGGCCGAGACCCGCCCCCGGCGATAGCTCGGCGGGTGGGGTCCCATCGCCCAGGGATGCCAGCCAAGGGTGCCGTAGCTCTCGCGGATCTCGGCCTTGAGCTCGCCCCGGTGCTCGCCGCAGGCGTAGCGGGCGCGGCCGTAGATCCCGTTGCCCGTCCACGTCAGCCAGTGCCCCGGCTCGCTGTCGAGGTACTCCCCGAAGAGCAGCTCCTGCAGCTGGGCCTCCAGGCCGCGCTCGGTCGCCCCCTCGGCCCGCACGCCGCAGTACTCGCATCGGAAGACCAGGCGGCTGGGCACGAATCCAAGTTACTCCCCGTGTCAACGATCCCTTACTGCCAGCAGCTTGCAATTGCAGGAGAACGGTAATAGGGTCCGCACATGCGGTGGGCTCGGATCAGATCCGCGTTGAGTCCGAGCGAGTGGCGCACCGTTGCGCTGATGGCCGCGGTGATCCTCGCACTCACAGTCGGCGGCTTCTTCATCCTCCTCGTGCTGGTCGTCCCCCACGAGTACAGCCTCGGCTCGAGCGGCGTCTTCGGCCTCGGCGTCGGGGTGACCGCCTACACCCTCGGCCTGCGCCACGCCTTCGACGCCGACCACATCGGCGCGATCGACAACACCACCCGGAAGCTGATGAACGAGGGCCAGCGGCCGCTCAGCGTCGGTTTCTTCTTCTCGCTGGGCCACTCGACCATCGTGTTCGCGCTGGGGGCGCTGGTGGTGGTCGGGGTCCGCGGCCTGAGCGGCGCGGTCGAGGACGACTCCTCGTTCCTGCACACGGCGACCGGCCTGGTCGGCCCCGTGGTCTCGGGCTCGTTCCTGTTCATCATCGGGATCCTCAACCTGATCATCCTGGTGAGCATCTTCCGGATCTTCAGGCGGATGCGGGAGGGGGACTTCGACGAGGCCGAGCTGGAGGAGCAGCTGGACTCGCGCGGCTTCATGAACCGCTTCTACGGCCGCGCGACGAAGGCGATCACCAAGCCCTGGCAGATGTACCCGCTCGGCTGCCTCTTCGGCCTCGGCTTCGATACGGCGACGGAGGTGGCGCTGCTGCTGATCGCCGGGGGCGCCGCCGCCAGCGGCCTGCCCTTCTACGCGATCCTCTGCCTGCCGATTCTCTTCGCCGCCGGCATGTCCCTCTTCGACACGATTGACGGCGCCTTCATGAACTTCGCCTACGGCTGGGCCTTCTCGCAGCCGATTCGGAAGATCTTCTACAACCTGACGGTCACCGGGCTCTCGGTCGCCGTCGCCCTGCTGATCGGGACGGTCGAGCTTATGTCGGTGCTCGCCGAGAAGCTCAGCCTGACCGGAGAGCCCTGGGACTTCGTCTCCGGCCTGGACCTGAACATGGTCGGGTACGCGATCGTGGCGCTCTTCGTGATCACCTGGGCGGTCGCGCTCGCCGTCTGGCATCTCGCCGACATCGAGCGCAAGTGGTCGGCGAACCTGCGCTCGAGCGCCGGCTGACCATGGGCCGCTCTCCGTTCAGGCAGCCGGTCCAGGTCGACGATCTGAAGGGAGCCCTGCGCGCGCTGCGTGAGAGCGGGCACCGAGTGACGGCGGCGCGGAGGATGGTGCTCGAGGCGCTGTTCGAGGCGGACGGTCCGGCATCGGCGGACCATCTCGCGCGAGCGATGGGCGGCACCGCCGACCCGCTCGACTCGGCCTCGGTGCACCGCAACCTGGCCCAGCTGGAGGAGCTCGGCCTGGTCCGCCACGTCCACATCGGGCACGGCCCCGGCCTCTACGCCCTGGTCGGCGGGGCCGAGCGCGAGTACATCGCCTGCGAGCGCTGCGGCCGCGTCACCTCGGTCGAGCCGGCCAAGCTCGATTCCGTCAGGAAGACCATCCGGACACGGTTCGGGTATGAGGCCCGGTTCAGCCACTTTCCTATCCTAGGTCTCTGCCGGAGCTGCGCGAGGGCGGAGCGCGGCGGAGCCGAGGAGAAAGGAGCGGACGAGGTGAACGACGAGCACGAGCACTCCCACGAGCATCCCCACTCGCACAGGCACAGTCACGGGGACACCGAGCACGAGCACGCGCACACTCGCCACGAGCACGAGCACACCGAGCACGAGCACGAGCACAGCCACGGCGACTACGTGCACTCGCACCCCCACGTCCATGAGAAGGGCCTCGAGGGCGAGCACGATCACAGCCACGAGGACTGACCTGGCCCTCCGGCGCGCCGTTTGTGCTCCTCCCGAGGGGGAAGCCCCTGGTCCATGGACCACAGGCTGCTGACGATCTACGTGAACGACCACCTGGCGGGGTCAGTGGTTGGTAAGAACCTGGCCAAGCGAATCGCGCATCGAAACGACGGGAACGAGCTCGGCAGGCAGGTGGCCGAGATCGCGCGCGAGATCGAGGAGGATCAGGCGATCCTGCACGACGTGATGCGGCGGGCGGGGGTACGGCGCAAGCGGATCAGACTGGCAATCGCTCGCGCGGTGGAGATGGCGACCCGCCTCAAGCCCAACGGCCGCCTCGTCGGCTACTCGCCCCTGAGCCGCGTCATGGAGCTCGAAGGGCTGACGATGGGAATCACCGGCAAGCTCGAGCTGTGGCGCTCCCTGCGTGCCGTCGAGAACGACCCCGAGGTACCGGACGTGGACTACGAGCGGATGGCGGCTCGCGCTGAGGACCAGCGCGACCGCGTCGAGGAGCTGCGAATCAAGGCTGCCGCCGAAGCGCTGAGCGGGTCACCGGCGCCGTGAGCCCCGAGCGCGGTGACCTGCCGTAGCGCGCTGAGCGATCGGCCCGCGAGGGATCGCGGCCCTGCTCCAAGAGGGACTGACGCACCTCGGCCTCCCGCAGCCAGCGCAGGAACAGCCAGGCGAAGACGATCAGGGTGATGGTGGCGCCCTCGGTGAACATGATCAGGCCGCCGATCGTCTGGTCGGTGAGCGGGGCGATCCCCCAGGCACGCTCCCCGGCCGCGTAGTCGGGATAAAGCGGCGACCCCGCCCAGATGAAGACGGTGGCGAGCATGGCGCCGAGCGTCCTCATGACGAGCACGAAGGCGGCCTTGGCCCCGTTGCCGAACCAGGCCGGGCCGGGCAGCGGCTCGATCACTGCCGCCCAGATCATCAGGCCCGTGCAGAAGAAGGAGAGGTGCTCGAGCGCGTGGACGGCGGGGTTGGCGAGGGCGGCCTCGTAAGCGGCCGGCAGGTGCCAGACGTAGAAGGCGATCGTCCACGCGGGCAGCGCGACCAGCGGATGGGCGAGCACTCTCAGCCGGCCCACCAGCGGGAGCGCCAGCACCGGGCGGAGGATCGGGCCGGTAAACCCAATGACGAGGGCGAGTGGCGCCAGGTCGCCGAGCATCAGATGCTGGACCATGTGGACGTAGAAGGACCGGCTCTCGCCGATCGTGTCGATGGGGGAGATCAGGGCGGCGAGCAGGATCGCCAGGCCGCTAAAAAACGAAGCCTGCCGCCACCCTTCCACTGGGCGGCCGGCCCGCCGCAGAGTTCGTGCCCTGACGCCATAGGCCGCGCCAACGACCGCGACCGCCCCGATCGCCCCCGGGTCGAGGCTCCAGCCGACCGGCTCCGTCAGTCGCCCTTTCCGATCGCCGCGGCGGCCGTTGCTCCCAGGCCGGCGAGCGCGGCCAGGCCGATGGCGCGACGGTGCTTGCCCAGCCAGAGCAGCGGGCTGCGCTCGCGGGTGCCGTCCTCGAAGCGGCCGTGGGCGCCGCGGTCTCCCTCCACCGGCTCGAAGAGGTTGTCGGGGCGGTCGCCGTTGACCGGCTCATCCGCCTGCTGGCCCGAGTAGCCGTTCTTCGCCAGATAGTGATCGCCGATCCCGGGTGCGATCCGCTCGCCCCAGATCGTCTTCCAGGTGGGCGCCCCGACGTAGACCTCGCGCTCGCCGCTCCGGGCCGCCCAGGCGATCGCGTCCGCCGCCACCTCGGGCTGGTAGATCGGCGGCACGGGCTGGGGCTGCTTCGGCAGACGGGTGCGGCAGTGGTCGAACTGCGGCGTGTTGACAGCGGGGAGATCGACCAGCGAGAGACGCACCCTGCTGCCGTCGTGCAGGAGCTCGGACCGAACCGACTCGAAGAAGCCCTTGATCGCGTGCTTGGAACCGCAGTAAGCGGACTGGAGCGGGATCCCGCGGTAGGCCAGGGCGCTGCCGACCATCACGATCGAGCCGCGGTCGCGCGGCACCATTCGCTGCAGGGCGGCGCGAGTCCCCCAGACGACGCCGAGGTAGGTGACCTCGGTCGCGCGGCGGAACTCGTCGGGCTCGATCTCCATGAACGGGGAGAAGACCGTGGTCATCGCGTTGTTGACCCAGACGTCGATCGGGCCGAGCTCCGACTCGACGCGGTCGGCCGCCTCCTCGACCTGCGACTCGTCGGCCACGTCGGTGGGGAGCACGAGCGCGCGCCGGCCGAGGCCCTCGACCTCGGCGCACGCCGCCTCGAGCGCCTCGTGGCCGCGAGCGAGCAGAGCGACGTCGTAGCCGTCGGCGGCCAGCCGCCTGACGGTTGCGCGCCCCACGCCCGCTGAGGCACCGGTGACCAGTGCGATGCCCGTCATTGCTCTCCGTGGCTTCCCTCGGCGAAGGGGGCGCAAACGGCTTCGTAATCCCGAGAACGGGCGACGTTTCGCCCCCCTGGGCGGGGGAAGACCCGCAGAGGACAGCTAGCCAGGAGGATCGATGTCGAAGACCGCCGCGGACTTCATGCTGGAGCGATTGGGGGAATGGGGAGTCGAACGGATCTACGGCTACCCGGGCGACGGGATCAACGGGATCCTCGGCGCCCTCGGACGCCACGAGGACGAGATCGACTTCGTGCAGGCTCGCCACGAGGAGATGGCGGCCTTCATGGCCTGCGGCCACGCCAAGTGGACCGGCCAGCCCGGCGTCTGCCTCGCCACCTCCGGCCCCGGCGCGATCCACCTCCTGAACGGCCTCTATGACGCCAAGCTCGACCACCAGCCGGTGGTCGCGATCGTCGGCCAGCAGGACTCGATGGCGATCGGCGGCAACTATCAGCAGGAGGTCGACCTGACCACTCTCTTCAAGGACGTCGCCAGCGAGTACACGGTGTTCGTCTCGAAGCCGGAGCAGATGCGCCACGCGGTCGACCGCGCGGTGCGCATCGCGAAGTCCGAGCGCACCGTGACCTGCATCATCATCCCGAACGACGTCCAGGGCGAGGACGCGGTCGAGCAGCCGCCGCACGCCCACGGCGCGATCCACTCCGGGGTGGGGTTCACCGAGCCGCGCGTGATCCCTCCCGACTCCGAGATCGCCAGGGCAGCGGAGATCCTCAACTCCGGCGAGAGAGTCGCCATGCTGATCGGCCAGGGCGCGCTCGGCGCCGCCGACGAGGTCAAGCAGACCGCGGAGCTGCTCGGGGCCGGCGTGGCCAAGGCCCTGCTCGGCCGGGCGGCGCTGCCGGACGACCTGCCCTACGTGACCGGCTCGATCGGACTGCTCGGCACCAAGCCGAGCTGGGACCTGATGATGGGCGCGGACACGCTGCTGATGGTCGGGTCGAGCTTCCCGTACTCGGAGTTCCTGCCGGAGGAGGGTGCCGTCCGCGGAGTCCAGATCGACATCGACGGCCGGATGATCGGCATCCGCTATCCGATGGAGGCCAACCTGGTCGGCGACGCGCGCTCGACCCTGGCGGAGCTGATCCCGCACCTCGAGCGCAAGGAGGACCGCTCCTGGCAGGAGGAGATCGAGGATGGCGTCGAGCGCTGGTGGAGGATCGTGGAGGAGCGCGCCATGCAGGACGCCGACCCGATCAATCCCCAGCGGGTCTTCTGGGAGCTCAGCTCCCGCCTTCCCGACCGCGCGATCCTGAGCTCGGACTCCGGCTCGTCCGCCAACTGGTTCGCCCGGGACCTGCGGCTGCGCGAGGGCATGATGGCGTCGCTCTCCGGCACGCTGGCGACGATGGGGCCCGGCGTGCCGTACGCGATCGCGGCCAAGTTCGCCCATCCCGACCGGCCGGCGATCGCGCTGGTCGGCGACGGCGCCATGCAGATGAACGGGAACTCCGAGCTCGTCACGATCGCCAAGTACTGGCGCCGCTGGTCTGACCCGCGCCTGGCGATCCTGGTGCTCAACAACACCGACCTCAACCAGGTGACCTGGGAGCAGCGGGTGCTCGAGGGCGACCCCAAGCTCGAGGCCAGCCAGGACATCCCGGAGTTCGACTACGCCGGCTACGCACGGCACATCGGCCTGCGCGGCGTCCGGGTCGAGACCCCCGACGCGATCGGGGCCGCCTGGGACGAGGCCCTCTCCGGGGGCCCGCCCTGCGTGATCGACGCGGTCGTCGACCCGGCGGTGCCGCCGCTCCCGCCCCACATCCGCATCGACCAGGCGAAGTCACTCGCCTCGGCGATCTTCAAGGGCGACCCGGAGGCCTGGGGAATCATCAAGGAGTCCTTCAAGGGCAAGACCAAGGAGTTCGCGACGCGCTGATGGCGAACGGCATGGCGACCTATACGGGCACGGCCCTCGAGATGCCGGGCTCCTCCGAGCTCGCTCGGGTCCGGTCGCGGACCACGCACGTCAGCCCGCGGGTCGACGGCCTCGAGGTGACGGTGTTCGAGGTGCCGACCGACCAGCCGGAGTCGGATGGAACCCTCGAATGGGACTCGACCACGATCATCTTGGTCGAGGCGTTCAACGGCCGCGAGAAGGGCCTCGGCTACACCTACGGCGATCCCGCCGTCGCAACCCTGATCGAGTCGAAGCTGGCCGAGATCGTGAGGGGGGCCGACGCGATGCGGCCCCCGACGACCTGGGTCGAGATGCGGCGGGAGCTGCGCAACGCCGGACAGCCCGGCGCCGGGGCCATGGCGGTGTCCGCCGTCGACGTCGCGCTCTGGGACCTGAAGGCTCGGCTGCTCGGGCTCTCGCTCGCTGACACCCTGCCGCGCTTCCGTGACTCGGTGCCCATCTACGGGAGCGGCGGCTTCACCTCCTACGACGCGGCACGGCTCCGCGAGCAGGCGCGCGCCTGGGTCAGCGCGGGAATGCGCTCGGTGAAGATCAAGGTGGGCCGTGAGCCGGAGATCGATCCCGAGCGGATCAAGCTCGTCCGCGAGGTGGTCGGCCCGAACGTGGAGCTGATGGTCGACGCCAACGGCGCGTACCAGTCGGTCGCCGAGGCGCTCCAGCACGCGGAGCGCTTCCATGAGCTCGACGTCGTCTGGCTGGAGGAGCCGCTGCCGAACGACGACCCGGGCGGGCTTGCGGTTCTGCGCCGCGAGCGGCCGGCCGGGATCGAGATCGCCGCCGGGGAGTACAACTGGAGCCTGCACGACGCGGAGCGCCTGCTGGCCGACGGCGCGGTCGACGTGCTGCAGTCCGACGTGACCCGCTGTGGCGGCCTCACGGAGCTGCTGCGAATCGACGGCCTCTGCCGCGCCCACGGCGTCCCGTTCTCGGCGCACTGCGCGCCGGCGATCT
>DATBHQ010000012.1:0-2894 GCA_036557385.1 Solirubrobacterales bacterium
ATCCGGGGCAACTACTGAGCGTGCCGCGTAGTTCAACCGCTTGTCCAGTTCCACGCCCACCCGGAGACTTCGTCCCGGTCCAACCGTGCGATACCGGCGCGCGTCGGATAGGGGGAAGTGACCCACCATGGACGCGACCGAAACCCAAAGAGACCGGACCCGGATCACCGGTTCCACGGCCCGAAGCGCCGAGGTCCTCGAGGCGCTCTCGGCGCTCGAGACCGCCTCCGCGGCCACCAATCATGCGCTGAAGCACGCGACGGAAGCCGTCGACGCGCAGCTCCGCGTCTTCGTTGACGGCGACCTGACGGAGAGCACGACCACCGAGATCACCCTCGTCGTCCCGGTCCGCGGCAGGGTCCGCGGCCATCTGGTCCTGGCCCGGAGCGGCCCCGACTTCACCGCGGCCGAGCGCGAGGAGATCCAGGCGGTCGCGCGCGCCCTCAGCCTGTACGAGCCCGGCGTCGGCCGGGATCTCCTGGATCGCCTGACCCTGCAGGACGAGCTGGTGCTCGGGCTCCAGCGCGGCGAGATCCAGACCTACTTCCTTCCCAAGGTGGAGCTGCGCACCGCGCGCGTCACCGGCGTCGAGGCGCTCGTCCGCTGGGCCCACCCGGAGCGCGGCGTCCTCCCGCCCGTCGACTTCCTCTACCTGGCCGAGTCCGCCGGCCTGATGCCCGCGATCACCGAGCGCGTGATCGAGCTCGGCGCCCGCGCGGCCGGCGACTGGTTGCGCTCCGGCCTCCAGCTGGAGCTCTCGGTGAACCTCCCTGCCTCCGCCCTCACGGACCCCGGCCCCCATTTCGAGGAAGGGGTCCGCGCAGCCCTCTCGGGCAGCGGCCTACCGGCCGAATCGCTCCGGTTCGACGTCCCCGAGGACGCCGTGATGCGAGCATCGGATCCCAGCGATGGGCTCCTGCGGCTGACCGAGATCGGCGCCTCGATCTCGATCGACGACTTCGGCACCGGCCACGCCGCCCTCGGCCGCCTCAAGCGCCTGGCGGTCGACGAGCTCAAGATCGACCGCTCGCTGATCCGCGCCCTGACACGGGGCGGCGACAAGGCGCTCGTCCGCTCGACGATCCACCTCGCCCGCCAGCTCGGCATCCGGGTGGTGGCGGAGGGCGTGGAGTCGGAGGACACGTGGCGCCAGCTTCGCGGGATGGGCTGCGACACGGCTCAGGGCCACCTGATCGGCGCCCCGATGCCCGCCCGCGAGTTCCTCGCCTGGATCGCCTCCTGGAACGCCCGCGGGCGCGAGCTGAACACGATCTCTCGGGAGCACCTCGAGGTGCCCCAGCGTCGCGGGCGGGACCGCTCCCACCCGCGCGATCACATCCCGGCCTAGCCCTCTAGGTATTCACGGAACCGGCTTCCGGGTCCCCGGCGGCCTCGGAGCTCTCCTCCGCGGGCGGCGCAGTGAGCAGCACCCGGCACGGCGCCTTCTTCAGCACGTGCTCGGTCACCTCCCCGATCTCCTCCGGGCGGGCGCCCCCGATGCCGCCCAGAATCGCCCCGCCCCTGACCCGCGTCGGCGGCTCGCCGCCCATCACGATCACCTCGGCCCCCTTCTCACGGGCCTCCTCCACGATCCCCGATCCGAGCGAGCGCGCCGGGACCAGGCTCGTCGTGACCTCGACGTTCTCGTACTCGTCCCCCACCTCCCGGGCACGCTCCAGGGCGCGATCGGCCTGCTCCCGCACTGACTTCGGCAGCGGCGCGTCGAGCGGGACCGTGAGCGGCACCTCCGCCACGTAGACCACGTCCAGCCTCGGCGGCCGCTCCCCGTCTTCCACCTGGGCGTCGGCGAGCCGCCCGGCCGTGCTGACGATGTCGTCGTCGAGCCCGGTCCCGAAGACCGGCACGAGGATCGTCGAGTACTCCACCTCCGTCGGCTGTTTCTTGAGCGAGGCCTCGGGCACCTGGACCCGCCTGGTGAGCGGCGTCCCCTCCACATAGCGCCGGTAGATCACGTAGAAGACCAGCCCGAAGACCATCCAGCCGCCGCCGACCCAGACCGCGGTGTGGTGCAGCAGGAAGACGCTGATCCAGGCGAGCCCGCTGATCACCGCGCCGAAGATCGCGAGCAGCGGCAGCTCGTGGGACCCGATCCTCACGTTCCACGGCACCCGGTAGGGCCGTTCCAGGTCCGGCTCGACCACTCGTAATCGGACGATCGAGACCTGCGCGATCGTCACCGCGAGCAGCGCCCCAAAGGCGTAGACGCGCGCCAGGAAGCGGATGTCCCCCGGGATCGCGAGTGCCAGGGCAAGGACCGCGGCGATCCCGATCGCGATGTACGGGGTGGAGTAGGTCGACTCCAGCTTGCCGGCCCAGCTCGGGATCTGGCGGTTGGTGGCCAGCACGTAGACGTGCCGGGAGAGCCCGAGCATCGCCCCGCTCGCCGCCCAGAACAGCACCGGCACAGCGACCAGCATCACCGCCCACTTCATGAGGTCGGAGAGGAAGCCGTGGTCGTAGTTGGCGACCACCCCGAGCACCGGCTCCTCGATGTAGCGGCCCGCCAGCGCCGTCTCCGGCCCGTGCGGGCCCGGGACGACGGGGACGGCCATCAGCGCCACCGCCGCGATCCCCGCGTAGATCAGCGGGATCGCGATCGCGCCCACGCCCAGCACCCTCTTCAGGTCCCCCGGCTCGAACTCGAGGTCCGGCGCCAGATCGCTGGCGGCCTCGATCCCCGCGTAGGCGATCGTCGCGATCACCAGCGAGTAGACGATGTCCTCGAGGTCCGGGGTGTTGAAGAGGTCGAGCTGGTCGGTGAGCCGGTCCGGGTGCATGACCACGATCAGCCCGACGACGATCACCAGCAGCTGCAGCCCCAGCTCCGCCAGCGCCAGCACCACCAGGCGCCGCTGGCGGTTCCGCCCCGTGAT
>DATBHQ010000013.1:0-4170 GCA_036557385.1 Solirubrobacterales bacterium
CGGGCCGCGATGTCGGTGCGCATCTGCTTCCCGTCGAAGCTGATCCGCTCGGCGGCATCGTATGCGCGCCGGCGGGCGTCGGCCGCCGTGGCGCCGAGCCCGGTGACGTTGAGGACCCGGCCGCCCGCCGTGACGATCTCGGCGTCCTCGCGGGCGGTGCCGGCGTGCGTCACCTCCACCCCCTCCAGGGCCGCCGCCTCATCCAGCCCGCTGATCGCGTCACCCTTCGACGACGACTCCGGATAGCCGGCCGAGGCGAGCACCACGGTGACTGCCCACTCGTCGGCGAAGCCCGCATCGAGCCCGGCAAGTCCTCCCTCGGTGCGGGTGGCGAGGCAGAGGCCGATCAGGTCGGAGCGGAGGCGCGGCAGAACGGCCTGGGTCTCGGGGTCACCGAAGCGGCAGTTGAACTCGAGCACCTTGGGCCCGGCCCCGGTCAGCATCAGCCCTGCGTAGAGCACGCCGCGGTAGGGGATCCCGCGCCGCTTCATCGTGGCGACGGTCGGGCGGTGGACCAGATCGACGATGCGCTCGGCCTCGGTCGCATCGATGCCCGGCACGGGCGAGTAGCTGCCCATGCCGCCGGTGTTCGGCCCCTCGTCCCCGTCGCGGATCCGCTTGTAGTCCTGCGCGGGCGCGAGCGGCAGCACGTTCTCGCCGTCGCAGAGCGCCAGCAGCGACAGCTCCTCGCCCTCGAGGAACTCCTCGATCACGACCTCGGTCTCTCCGAAGCGCCGCTCCGTGAAGAAGACGTCGACCGCCTCGCGGGCCTCCGCTTCGGTCGCGCAGATGATCACGCCCTTGCCCGCCGCCAGGCCATCGGCCTTGAGGACCGCGGGATAGGAGGCGCAGGCGATCTGCGCGAGCGCCTCGTCCTTCGAGCGCAGCACGGTGTGGGCGGCGGTCGGCACCCCGGCCTCCTCCATCAGGCGCTTGGCGAACAGCTTCGAGCCCTCGATCTGGGCCGCGGCCCCGGTCGGCCCGAAGGCGGCGATGCCGGCTTCCTCGAGCGCGTCGATCAGCCCGGCGACCAGCGGCGCCTCCGGGCCGACCAGCACCAGGTCGATCTGCCGATCGCGCGCCGCGGCGACCAGGCCGTCGACGTTCTCGCCACCAACGCTGACGATCTCGGCGTCGCCGGCGATGCCCGCGTTGCCGGGCGCGCAGAACAGCTCGGGATCGCTCGTCGATCGTCCCAGCGCGCGCACGATCGCGTGCTCGCGCCCCCCGCCTCCGACGACGAGGACCCTCATGCCGGGGCCTTTCCGGAGCTCAGAGTGACTTCGAGAACTCCTCCGCCGGGATCGCGACCAGCGTCTGGCTGCTCATCGTCCCGCGTGAGCCGAGCTCGACCGAGACCTTCGCCATCGTCTGGTCGTCGGGCGCCTCCACGATGGTGATGAAGTCGTAGGGGCCGAGGGTGGCCCACTGATCCTTGACCGTCACACCTAGCTGTTCGACTTCCTTGTTGACCTCCTGGATGCGGGTCGGGTTGTTCTTCAGCGTCTGCACTCCCTCGGACGTCAGGTTGGTGAGCATCACGAACGTCGGCATCAGCTTCTCCTCTCCGTAGCTTGCCCCGTGGGGTCCCCCTTTCTTTCACTTTCGGCGGCGGCGTGCAATCTCGTGGTGACGCCCGTCCGTGAGAAGGGCGATCATCCCCCTGTGCCGGACCATCCGCTGTTCGCCCGCTACTACGACCGGATGACCGCCCGCGCGGAGCGCGGCGGTCTCGGTGAGATGCGACGGGAGCTGCTCAGCTCGGCCGGGGGCCGAGTCCTGGAGCTCGGCGCGGGAACCGGGCACAACCTCGAGCACTACACCGGCGCGGTCACCGAGCTGGTGCTCGCGGAGCCCGACCCCAACATGGCGAAGCTGCTGCGGGAGCGGCTCGAGCGGGACGGGACGGCGGCCGGGAATCCCTCCGTGATCGAGGCGCCCGCGGAGGACCTCCCCTTCGACGACCGCAGCTTCGACGTCGTGGTCGCGACCCTCGTCCTCTGCACCGTCGAGAACCCGGTCCGCGCGGTGGCGGAGACCCGGCGTGTGCTCGTCGAGGGCGGTCGCTTCCTCTACCTGGAGCACGTGCGCGCCGCGCGACCGGGGCTCGCCCGCTGGCAGGACTGGCTCGAGCGGCCCTGGGGCTGGGTGGCCGGCGGCTGCCACCCGAATCGCGCGACCGACCAGTTGCTCGCCGGGGCCGGCTTCTGGATCGACAGCATGGAACGCGAGGCGCTGCCCAAGGCGCCGCGGCTCGTCCGCCCGCTGATCCGGGGGGTGGCGATCAGGCCCACCGGGGTCGGCGGCAGCTAGCTCCCGGCTGTCCCCTCCTGCCAGGGCTCGAGCAGCTCCGACGTCACCCAGGGCGAGATCCCGTCGGCTTCCACCTGCCTGGCCATCGCAGCCATCTTCCGCTTGGAGGAATCCGTCGCCGAGGAGACCATGAACCACTTGCGCTCCACGGCCAGGCCCCTGTGCAGGGGGCGCGAGGTGCCCTCGTAGACCGCCCGTTTCAACGACCGGATCGCCTCCGGGGAGCGTCGAGCGAGCCGCTCTCCCACCCGGACGGCGGCGTCCTCGATCTGATCGGGAGGCACAACGGCCTGGACCAGCCCATAGTCGAGAGCCTCGCGCGGGCTCACAGTCCGGCCTTCGAGCATCATCGCCATCGCCCGCCCTACACCGATCAGCCTCGGCAGGCGCTGGGTCCCGCCCGCGCCCGGGTTGAAGTCCACAGTCATCTCGGGCAGCCCGATCGCGATGTCGGCGTCGGCCATCACCCGCACGTCGCAGGCCAGCGAGATCTCGCAGCCGCCGCCGGTGGCGGGCCCGTTGATGGCGGCGATGAAGACCTTCTCGGAGCGGTTCATCGACAGGAAGAGATCGTGAATGCGGTAGAGCTCGAACACCGCCGCCAACCGCGTGCGGCCGGCGAGGTCGCGCAGCAGGGGCACGCGGCGGACGGCCCCCGCGACGCGCAGCACGACGGTCGTGAGCCAGGGAGGGGCGGCGATGCCCGCCCGCTCGACGCTCGCCAGGATCTCCCCGACGTCGTAGTGGGTGATGTAGAGGTGCTCCGGCCTGCCGGTGATCACAACCGCGCCCACGGAGCTGTCGTCTCGCAGGGAGCGGAGGAGATCGCTGAGCTCGCGCACCATCGCGGCGGTCATGAAGTTGTGCGGCGGGTTGTCGATCCGGACCACCAGCACGCGTCCGCGGCGTTCGGTGTCGAAGGTGCGGGCGATGGCCGAACCCTAAGGGCCTAAGGCTCGCGGCGGGCCAGCTGAACCTCGCAGAGGTAGCGAAGCGTCACCGGCCCTCCCGCGGCGAGGGCGCGCACTCGTTCCAGCAGCGCCTCGCGCTCCGCCGTGTCGAGCGCCGCGATCGCGCTGGTCGACGCGACGCGGTCGACGAGGACGTCCGCGTCCAGGCTCTGGTCGTTCGGGAACCCGCGTTCCTCGAGCGGGCCGAACTTCTCGCTCGCCTCGATCGGCTTGCGCCACTCACCGGAGCGATGCCGCGGGATCTCGCCGGTGTAGGGCGAGATCAGCTCCTCCACCGCGGCCTGGCCCGGGTCGTCCAGCAAACGGACGTTCCAGACCAGGACCAGGTGGCCGCCGGGTCGCAGGACGCGATGGATCTCCGCGAGCGCAGCCTCCCCGTCGAACCAGTGGAAGGCCTGGGCGACGGTCACGGCGTCCGCCGAGGAGTCGGGTAGCGGTATCCGCTCGGCCGTGCCCTCGACCGATCTGATCGGCGTCGCGATCAGGGCGCGCATTTCCTCCACCGGCTCGACCGCGACCACCTCGGCGCCCGTCGCCGCCAGGGCCCGGCTCAGCTTGCCGGTTCCGGCCGCCAGGTCGATGACGCGCCTGCCCTGGCCGAGGTCCAGGCGCTCGCGCAGCCACTCGACCGCCTCCGCGGGGTAGCCCGGCCGGCCGCGCTCATAGGCCTCGGCCGAGCTTCCGAATCCCTTGGCCGCGATTCGATGGACCACGACGGCACATCTTGCCGCCCGTGGACCGCGAACCTATGCGTCAAACCCCACGTGGATGTGGTTGCAGTGGTCGGCCTGCGCGAAGCCGTTGGGGTTCGCCGGGCCGTCCGGGTCCCAGCAGTAGATCAGCTCGGTGGGCTCCTGCCCGGGCGGCAGGGCGCCGAGCTGGCGGG
>DATBHQ010000014.1:0-18396 GCA_036557385.1 Solirubrobacterales bacterium
TCGCCCGGATCATGGTCCTGCTCTCCGAGAAGCTGCCCGAGACGGTCAACGGCGTGACCATGTCGCGCTACTGCGCCTCGAGCCTCGACTCGATCCGGCACGCGGCCAACGCCGTCCGCGCGGGCCAGGGCGACACCTACATCGCGGCCGGGGTGGAGTGGGTGAGCCGCTACAACGAGCGCACCGAGCCGGCCGGCGCCGCGGACCAGAACGAGAAGCTCCAGGGCAAGGACGGGACGCCGAACGCCTACATCGAGATGGGGATCACCGCGGTGAACGTGGCGAAGAAGTACGAGGTGAGCCGCGCCGACATGGACAAGTACGCGCAGCGCTCCCAGGAGCTGGCCGTCAAGTCCCAGGAGGACGGCTTCTTCGACCGCGAGATCGTGCCGGTCACGCTTCCCGACGGCACCGAGGTCGCCAAGGACGACGGCCCGCGCGCCAGCTCAACCCTCGAGAAGCTCTCCCAGCTGGACGAAGCCTTCGAGGGCGGGGGCGGCGTGACGGCGGGCAACTCATGCCCGCTCAACGACGGCGCCGCCGCCGTCCTGGTGATGTCGGAGGACCGCGCCAAGGAGCTCGGCCTCGAGCCACGCGTCCGGCTGGGCACGGCCGCCACGCACGGCAACGAGCCCGAGTACATGGGCGTCGCCCCGATCGGCGCGATCAAGAAGGTCCTTGACCGCGCCGGGATGAAGATGAGCGACGTCGACACGGTCGAGCTCAACGAGGCGTTCGCCGCCCAGGTCATCCCGATCATGGCCGAGTGCGACATCCCGCTGGAGAAGCTCAACACGCATGGCGGGGCGATCGCCCTCGGGCATCCGTTCGGCATGACCGGCGCCCGGATCATGGGAACGCTGATCAACGCGATGGAGACCGACGATCACCAGGTCGGCCTGGAGACGATGTGCGTCGCCGGCGGCCAGGGCGAGGCGATGATCGTCGAGCGGCTCAACTAGAGCGGAGCGATCCGGGCGGAAACGGCCCCGCAGGCTGGGGCACTGCGGGACCGTCCCGCCCGAAACTTTGTTCGGCCGGTGGCGACCGTCCTGGTCGTCCCGTCCTTCGTCTCGCACCCAGCAAAGCGCCGCAGGCGCCTGCCGGGTTACGGCCCGGCCGAAAGGTCTAGGCGCGCAATCCCTCGAGCAGCTGGATCAGGGCCCGCTCGACCTCCGGCCTCGCCCGCTCGGGCTGATCGGAGTGGGCGATCACGAAAGCGGCCTCGGAGAGAGCCGCGACGAACAGGTGGGCCATCGGCTCGACCGCGATCGGCCGCAGGATCCCGGCGTCGACCGCTCCCTGCAGCGCCGCGCGCGTCAGCCCGAGGCCGTGGCGGTTGTCGATCTCTCGCCACTCCTGCCAGCCGAGCACCGAAGGCGCATCGGTCAGGGCGATCTGCTTGACGGCGGGCTCCTCGCAGGCGTCGAGGAAGGAGCGCATGCCCGCGACCATCAGCTCCCACGGGTCATCGCTTGCCTTCATCTGTGCGCCGATCCGCTCCATCAGCCCGCCCTCCACCCGTTCGAAGACGGCGCGGAAGAGGTCCCGCTTGTCGGTGAAGTGGTGATAGAGCGCGCCGCGGGTCACCTTGGCGCTCGCCACGATCTCCTCGGTGCCGACCCCGGCGTAGCCGCGTTCGCTGAACAGCGCGAGCGCCGCGCTGATCAGGGCGTCACGCGTGGCCCGGGCCTCCTGGTCGCGGCGCCGCGCGCGCGGAGTGGTGGATGGCGTTGACATACAGCCTGTAGGTTAAAGCTCGGTTCGCCCGTAACCTCCCACGGGATCGATCGCGCCCGCTACGTTCGGGGCGTGAGCGGGGAGCGATTCGGCCGGTTGCTCGCGGCCGCCAAGGAAGGCGACGAGCGGGCCTGGGAAGGGATCTTCTCCGAGCTCGCCCCCGTCGTGCTCGGCTACCTCCGCGCGAGCGGCGCCCCCGATCCCGACGACGTCCTCGGGGAGACGTTCCTTCAGGTCGCGCGCGACATCCACCGCTTCGAGGGGCCCGAGGAGGGCTTTCGCGCCTGGGTGTTCACGCTCGCCCACCATCGCCTGATCGATGCTCGCCGGCGAGCGGCGCGGCGGCCGGTCGAGCTCTCCGCCGATCCGCCGGAGCCCGGCGAGCGCGCCGATGACGCGGCCGAGGCGGCCCTGGCGCGGATCGGCCTCGAGCGTGTGCAGCGCGCTCTGGCGGACCTCTCCGATGATCAGCGGGCGGTGCTCCTGCTCCGCTTCGTCGGGGACATGAGCATCGAGGACGTCGCCAAGGCGGTCGGCAAGCGGCCCGGGGCCGTCAAGCAGCTCCAGCGACGCGGCCTGGCTGCCCTGAAGCGACACCTGCCGCGTGAGGAGGTAACCCGGTGAGCAGCAACGGCGCTTTTCCGAATGAGATGAACGATGTCGCCCTCTTCACGGATGCGCTGCGCGCCGCGGTGCCCGCACGACCGACCCGGGAGCTGACCGCCACCCTCGTCCCCCGGCTCTCGGCGACCGCCCGCTCCGCGGCGATCGAGGCCGAGACCCGGGCGAGCAGGCGTACCCAGGGCCTGCGCTCGGGCCGGCCTCGTTCGCGCCGGGCCCTGGTGGTGAGAGTCGCCCTCGCGGTCGCCGTGATCCCGCTCGCCCTGGCGGGGCTGGCGTTCGCGGGCGTCACCGTGCCGACCCCGGCGCGGGACGCCTTCGACTCGGTCGGGATCACGCTGCCGAACCAGCCGAGCGGCGAGAGCAACCGGGGCGCGGGCGCGCCCGGTCCGCATCGCTCTACCCAAGGCGGCGCGTCCGAGGGCACCCGTGCGACGAACGGCAAGGGCAGCTCGACGGCCGCCCATGAGCACGCCCGGGCGCAGCACGAGAAGGCGCGAGGCAAGGCCCTCGGTCACGAGCGCGGCCGGGCGATCGGGCTCAACGGATCGACTCCGCCCGGGCAGGCGAAGACTCCGCCCGGGCAGTCCAAGGCCCCGCCCGGCAGATCCGATTCCGCCCCCGGGCAGAGCAGGACACCGCCGGGCCAGTCGAAGTCCCCGCCGGGCCAGTCGGAGACTCCACCGCCCGGGCAGAGCCAGGCCCCGCCAGGCCACTCCAAGTAGGCTGCCTCCTCCAGGGATGGAGGAGAAGGCGATCAGGCTTCGCATCAGTGCGTGGATCGGCCTGGCCGGTGTGGCCATGGCCCTGGTCCTGACGGCTCCGGCGGCCGCGCGCGAACGCGTGGTCACGGTCCCGACGCCTCCCGGGCCGGGCCCCGCACAGCTCAACCGGGTCACGGTCCACCAGTTCGGTCCCAAGTCCGCAAAGCGGGTGCTCGTGCTCATGCCCGGGACCGTCGGGGGCGCGGGGGATTTCACCCTCGATGCCCGCTACCTGGTGAAGCACGTCCGTGGCCTGCAGGTCTGGGCGATCGACCGGCGCAGCAACGCCCTCGAGGACACCGCGACGTTCGCGCGCGCGGCGCGGGGCGAGATCTCGCTGCAGCAGGCGTTCGACTACTACCTGAACGGCGGCGGGTTCCGCTTCCGCGGGGCGAACGAGGATCCCTACGCGAGGGAGTGGGGGATGGCGGTGGCGCTGAACGACGCCCGAGCGGTCATCAGGAGGGCCCGCGCCCACGGCCGCCGCCAGGTCGTGCTGGGCGGACACTCTCTCGGCGCGTCGCTGACCGTCGCCTACGCGGCCTGGGACTTCAACGGTCGGCCCGGCTACAAGGACCTCGCCGGCCTCGTGCTGATCGACGGCGGGCTGCTCGGAAGCTTCGACGCCTATGACCTCGGCCAGGCTCAGCAGGCGATCGCCTCCCTGCAGACGAGCGACCCCTTCGCCGACTCGCTCGGCGTCGGCCTGCCGGAGGCGACCGGGCTGTTCGCCGAGATCGGCGGCCTCTACGCCAAGCTGGCACCGACCGCCTCCGCGACCACGCTGCAGAGCTACCCGCTGCTGCCGCCGGACCTGAACCCGCCCTTCCCGGTCACCAACCGCGGGCTCTTCGGCTTCGCCTTCGACCGCGACACCTCGGCGCTGCCCTCCGACCAGCAGATCAACGGCGGCGGGCTGGCGGCCTCCGGTGACCCCCGCGACTGGGTGGACGGTGGGATCACGCCCGTGAGCCGCCTGGCTGAGACCTTCGGCCAGGAGCCCACGAACGCGGTGGAGTGGTACTTCCCGAAGCGGCTAACGATCGACACCAACGGCGCCGACCAGATGCGGCGGAACGACGTCGGGAACTTCCTCGGCCTGCGCCTCTTCCACACGCGGAAGGTGAACCTGCCCCTGTATGCAATCGCGACGGACCTGGCGGGCGCGCACGTCCTCGATGGGGCGCGCAACTTCATTCGCAGATCGCGGACGACCCGCAGGGAGTCGATGCTGGTCAACCGCAACCCGCTGATGAGCCACCTCGATCCGATCCTCGCGGCGCCGAGGACGAACGCCTTCCTGAAGACCGTGGTGCCGTTCCTGGATCGCAAAGTGTTCGAGCGGAAGCGTTAGACGGCTTCGCCAGCACCGGCGGCCACAAACACCGCCGCCGAATCTAGTCCTCGAACAGCGCGTAGCCGTAGGAGCCGCGCTTGTAGGCGAGCTTCGCCAGCGCGGTCATCCGCTCGTCGTCGTTCGACTCGATCTGGTCGAGGCGGCTGCCGACGCGAGCCGCGGCCCGGTGACAGAAGGTGTCCGCGATGTAGCGCTCCTGGCCCGAGGGCTCGACGCCCTGGTCCTCGAAGATGTGGCTGACGCGGGAGAGCACCGCGATCTGGGCGTAGATGTCGGCGATGCTGTCGGCCAGCCTCTTCTGCTGGAACTGCCGCTCGACGATGTCCTTGCGGTTCTCCCGGAGGAGCTTCTCGGTGACGCCCGCGAGCTGCTTGACCTGGTCCGAGACGGAATCGGCGTGCTCCGAGAGCTTGTCGTGCGCCCTGCTGATCTTGTCCGGGCGGACCTCGCGCTGGATGCGGTCCGAGGCGTAGTCGATCAGCACGCCGATCGAGCCGATCGGATCCGAGAGCTCGATCTCCGAGAGCCCCTCGAGCTTCTCCCCGACGGGCTTGACGCCGCCGAGCGCGATGAACGCGCGCATCACGTCGTTCGCGCCCTCGAAGATCGGATAGATGCGGGTGTCGCGGAGCACCTTCTCGTAGGGCTGATCGCGCATGTATCCCTCGCCGCCGGCGAGTTGGAGCGCGCGGTTGGCGGCGTACCAGAGGAACTCGGTGCCGGAGACCTTGCAGATCGCCGACTCGAGCGAGTAGTCCGGGACGCCGGCGTCGACCAGCCCGCAGGTCAGATAGGTCATCGACTCGAGCCCGAACAGATAGGAGACCATCCAGCCGATCTTGTCCTGGACCAGCTCGAAGTCGGCCAGGGGACGGCCGAACTGGCGGCGCTCCTTGACGTGGTCGATCGCCAGGTCGAGGAGCTTCTTGGCGCCGCCGACCGACCCGGTGCCGAGACCGATGCGCCCGTTGTTGAGGATCTGCATCGCGACACGGAAGCCCTGGCCGGGCTCGCCGAGCACGTTCTCGGGCGGCACCCGGACGTCCTTGAAGTAGAGCCGGCGCAGGTCGTTCGCCTGCAGGCCCATCGTGTCGTAGCGGTCGCCGACCTCGAGGCCCTTCATCCCCTTCTCCAGGATCAGGGCGATGTGCTTGTCCTCACCGTCCACCTCGGCGCGCGCGAAGGTGGTGATCACGTCGGCCCGCGAGCCGTTGCCGATGTAGCGCTTCTCCCCGTTCAGGACCCAGGAGCCGTCGGGCTGCTCGACCGCCCGCGACTGCACGTGGTAGGCGTCGGAGCCGGCCTCGGGCTCGGTCAAGGCGAACGCCGCCAGCTTCCGGCCGGTCGCGAGGTCCGGGAGGAAGCGCTCCTTCTGCTCGTCGGTGCCGAACAGGGAGATTCCCTTGAAGCCGATCGACTGGTGGACGCCGAGGACGATCGCCAGGGTGGCGTCGATCTGCCCGACCGTTTCGAAGACGCGGGCGTAGCCGGTCTGGGAGAGGCCCTGACCGCCGTACTCCTCGGGCACGTAGAGACCGAGGGCGCCGATCTCGCCGAGGTCCCGCAGCACGCGGTCCGGGATCCAGCGCTCCTCCTCGGCCTTGTGGGCGTCGTAGTGCTCGGCGCAGTAGTCCCGGATCCGGGCGTTCAGGTCGCGGATCCGGTCCTGCTCCTCGCGGTCGGCCTCCGGCCAGGGGAAGACCAGCTCCTCGTGGATCTCGCCGAGGAAGAGCGACTTGGCGAACGAGGAGACGCCCTCCTCCGCCTTCCGCGGGATCGCTTCGCGGACCGCCACGTTGTGAGACTACCCGGGCATGCGCCGATCACCCGCTATCGCCCTGGCCCTCGTCGCCGCGCTGACGGGGTGCGGCGGCTCCCATCACGAGCAGGTGAACCCGGAGCGGATGCTCGACCAGGCCGCCGCTCATCCGATCTCCAGCGCCGACGCCGAGATCGATGCGCGTCTTCGGGTCCTCGGCGTCGAGCGGCTCTCGCAGCCCATCCGCGTGCGCCTCGAGGGGCCTTACGTGAGTGGCGGGCCCGATCGCATCCCGAGCTTCGACTGGCGGCTGAGCGCCAGCGCGCTCGGCTTCCCGGTCAGCGGGCGCGTGATCTCGACCGGGGACAACGCCTACCTCACCGTCTACGGCAGCCAGTACGAGGTCGGGCACGGGGCGGTGGCCGACGCGAACGAGCGTCTCGCCGCGGCGGGCGGATTGCGCCTCGATCTGCGGAGCTGGTTGGGCCCCGCCCGCGTCACCGGCCAGGGCAGCGCGGGCGGGGAGGACTGCGAGCGGATCGCCGCCCCGCTGCGACGGCAGGCGACGACGGATGGTCTCGCCCCGCTCGCGGGTGCGCTCGGGCTGCCCGAGCCGCTCGCCGCCTCCGGCAGGGCGACGGCCTGCATCGGCTTCGACGACCACACCCTCCACGAGCTCGAGCTGCGCGTCGCCCTCGGGGTCCCGGAGGCGGATCGCGCCCGGCTCTATGGGGCGACTGGCGTCCTGCTCGACGCCGACATCGTGCTCAGCGACGTGGGCGATCAGCAGCAGATCGAGGTCCCATCCGGCTCCCCGCGGCCGATCCGCGATCTCTTCCTCACCCTCAGCGACCTGGCCGGCTGAAGGCGATATTGCCGCCCGCGGTCCGCCCGTCCCCTTAGGCTGCTCGCATGGAATCCGGAGGGAGAAGCCCGGAGGAGAGGCGGGCTGCCGCCGAAGCGCGAGCCCGCGCGCGCCGCGGTGAGCCGCCGGCGACGGGCGACGAGGAGCTGCTCGGCGGAGCGAGCCGGGAGGATCCCGACGACACCGGGGGGATCCGCGATCTGGGGAGGCGCTACGGCGGGGGGATGGACGTCTACCTGCGTCGCAGGCTGGTCGCTCTCGCGGCGGTGATCGTCGTGATCGTGCTGATCTTCCTGCTCGTCGGCGGCTGTTAGTACGTGTACTAGCCGACCTCGTCGGCGATCAGCTTCGCGAGTGCGAGCGAGGAGGTGGCGGCCGGCGACGGTGCGTTGCGGACGTGGACGGCACGCTCGGTGCGGTGCACGACGAAATCGTCGACCAGGCGGCCGTCGCGGTCGAGCGCCTGCGCCCGGATCCCGGAGGGTCCGGGGAGGACGTCGCTCACCTCCAGCTCCGGGACGAAGCGCCTGAGCTCGGCGACGAAGGCACGGCGGCTGGCGGCGCCGCGAAGCTCGGTGAGGCCCGTGCGCCAGAAGCGCCCGACCAGGCGCCAGGTGCCCGGCCAGGTCAGGTTGGAGGCTAGATCGCGCCGGCGCACCCGCCCGAGCCGGTAGGCGTCCCGGGCCCCGACCATCAGGGCCGAGGGGCCGAGCAGGACCTCGTCGTCGATTCCGCGGGTCAGGTGGGTGCCGAGGAACGGCAGCTCGGGGTCGGGGACCGGATAGATGCTGGCCCGGACCAGCCCGCGCCGCTCCGGGCGCAGCCTCAGGTAGGCGCCTCGAAAGGGGACGATGCGCGGCTCCTTCGACGCGCCCGAGTCGACCGCCAGTCGATCGCTCCAGGCTCCGGCGCAGCCGACGACCAGGCCCGCCTCCGTGGTCCCGCGAGCGTGCCGGACGACGACCGAGGCCGGACGGGGGTCCAGCCGCCGCACCTCGCAGCCGGTGACGACGGTGCCCCCGGCCGCCTCGACGTCGGCGGCATACGCATCGGCGACCCGCTGGAAGTCCACCACTCCCGTGACGGGCGAATGAAGCGCGGCGATGCCCCGTGCGTGCGGCTCGATCTCGGCGATCCCCTCGGAGGCGATCCGTTGCAGGCCGGGGACCCCGTTGGCCTGGCCGCGGCGCTCCAGCTCGTCGAGGCGCCCGAGCTCCGAGTCCTCCGTGGCGACGATGAGCTTGCCGTCGCGCCTCGCCTCGATCTCGTGCTGCTCGCAGTACTCGTAGAGCAGCCGGGCGCCCTCGACGCAGAGGCGCGCCTTCAGCGAGCCGGGCGCGTAGTAGATGCCGCTGTGGATCACCCCGCTCGAATGGGAGGTCTGGTGCGCGGCGAGCCGGTCCTCGCGCTCCAGGACGCAGAGGCTCGCGTCCGGGTGGCGACCGAGCAGCTCCCGCGCGACCGCGAGGCCGAGGATGCCGGCGCCGACCACGACGAAGTCGGCTGTGCGCGGGGGCTCTGCCATGGGCCGACTTTATGCCGTGGCTAGGATCGGGCCGTGGCCTTCCCGCTGAAGCCGCCGATCAAGCCGCAGCTCGCGCTCTCGCGGAAGGTCCTGCCGGAGGGCGACGGCTGGGTGTACGAGCCCAAGTACGACGGCTTCCGGGCGCTCGTCTACGTCGACGGCGACGAGGTCTACATGCAGTCGCGCGGCGGCAAGCCGCTGCGGCGCTACTTCCCGGAGGTGACGTTTCCGGAGGGCCGGTACGTACTGGATGGCGAGCTGGTCATCCTCGACGCGGACGGCCGCGAGGAGTTCAACCGGCTGCAGATGCGCCTCCACCCGGCTGAATCGCGGGTGAACATGCTGGCCAAGGAGACGCCGGCCCTCTTCCGCGCCTTCGACCTGCTCGCGATCGATCGCACCAAGCTCACCGGGAAGCCGTTCGCCGAGCGGCGAGCGGCACTCGAGAAGCTGATCGCCGACGCGCCGGGCCGCAAGAAGAGCGCCTCGGGGTCGCTGGAGGTGACGCCGCTCTACAGGACCGTGAAGAGCGCCGAGCCGCTGCTGCTCAGCGGGGAGGGGGTGATCGCGAAGGAGCTCGACGCGATCTACAAGCCCGGGGAGCGCAAGGGCATGGTGAAGGTGAAGCGGGTGCGGACGATCGACTGCGTGGTGATGGGCTGGCGGCCCGGCAAGCACGAGGGCACGGTGGGCTCGCTGATCCTCGGGCTGTACGAGAAGGGCAAGCTGCGCCCGATCGGTCACACCTCGGGCCTGAAGGCGAAGGAGAAGAAGGAGCTGGTGAAGACGCTGAAGCCCTACGAGACGGGCGAGAAGGGCTCCGGGGACCCCAGCCGCTGGGACGCCGACCGGGAGCTCGAGTGGTTCTCCCTGCGTCCGGAGCTCGTGGTCGAGGTCACCTACGACCACACCTCGGGAGGCCGCATCCGGCACGGCTCGAAGATCGTGCGCTGGCGCGACGACAAGGCCCCCGAGGACTGCAAGATCGACCAGCTGGTCTAGCGATGAGCGTTTGATGAGCGCCGCTTCCTAGCGTGCGCGCATCATTCCCCGCCGTCTCATCCGCGTGCTCAGCCGGACGGCCGTCTCCCTGCTGGCCCTGGGACTTGTCCTCGCGCTGACCGCCCCAGGCGGCGCAGCCGCCCGCACCGACTCGTCCCCGCTCGCCGAGGCGGCGAAGAAGTGCAAGAAGAAGAAGAAGGGCAAGAAGTCCGCCGCGACCGCCAAGAAGAAGAAGAGGAAGTGCAAGAAGAAGGCCGGGCCCGCGATCCCGCCGGCGACGGGCAGCGGCCCTAGCACGCCACCACCGCCTCCACCGCCCCCACCACCACCTCCGCCCGACACCAGGACCACCTTCGAGAAGATCGACGCCGCGGTGGCCAGCGGCGAGATCACGGCTGAGCAGGGGCTGACCTACAAGGTGTTCGCCGCGTTCGGCGATCCGCGGCTTCCCTCGAAATACGCGGGTACGCCCGATGCCCTCGCCGAGGCGCCGCTCGATCTCGTCACCGCTCAGTGGGACCAGCTCTCCAACGGCGCCAAGGCGATTCTCGGACCGTTTCTGATCCCTCCGATGCACGAGGGCAGCTACTGGCAGCAGCAGATCGAGGGCACCGCGGCGGCCGAGACGGCGTCCGCGAAGTTCGCCTCGGCCCGGGCCGACGACCCCAATTCGCCGTGGTGCGTCGGAAACGCCGAGATCGTGTTCCAGGACTGGCACTTCGTCGAGGCGGCATCCGGAGCGGCTGCCGGCAAGGTGCGCATCTGGTACCAGGACAGGTATTCGGCCACGGACGCCGCCCTCGCCGCGACGCTCATGACCGCGATGGAGACCAAGATCTGGCCGAAGCTGACGACGCTGATGCAGCGCGAGCCCCTGCCGGACGGCGGCTCGACGCAACCCTGCGGCGGCGGGTCGGATGCTCTCGACATCGCCCTCGTGGATGCCGGAACGGCGACGACCAAGCCGACCGGACTGAGCAGCCAGAGCACACCGACGAACATGGTCTTCCCGCGGACGCTGCCCACCGGCTCGCTGGGGTGGGACGGATTCCCGCCCTATCTCGCTCACGAGTTCATGCACGTCCTCCAGTACGCCTACTCCCTCGGCTCGGGCAATCTGTCGAGCGGCGAGAACCTCTGGCTCAAGGAGGGAACCGCGCAGTGGGTGCAGGACTACGTCAGCGCCTCGCAGTACGGCGTCGGGCTCACACCGGACCAGACGGAGCACAAGGCCCTGCGGTTCTTCTTCCCGGTACCCGAGAAGTCGCTCGACTACAGCGGCAACCACCACGACTACGCCTCCTATCTCTTCTGGCTCTGGGCCGTTCGCAAGGGCAACGACCCCACCCTCGTCCGCCAGGTCTGGAATGCGGTCGCCTCGAAGAAGAGCCTCGAGGCGGCGAAGGGCCTGTTCGGAGGCGGGTGGCCACAGGCTTGGAAGGACTTCACGAAGGCCAACTGGAACAAGGACCCTGTCGGGGACTACCAGGACTGGGACGACATCCACGACACCCCTGCGGTCGCGGCCGAGGGGACCCTGACCAACACCTCGGCGAGCTTCAACGTGAACGTCGGCCCGGTTGCGGCGAAGTATTTGACCTTCCGGCCCGCAGGTGGCGTGAACGTGCTCACCTACAAGAACGTCGGGACGCTCTCCGATGAGGCGGGCGTGCAGGCGATCATCACCTACACGGACGACACGAAGACGACGGAGGACTGGACGCAGATCGCCCAGCAGGACGTTCCGTTCTGCAACATCAAGGAGCTGACCCTGGTGTTCTCCAACGCGTCGGTCACGCCGGGCGACAGCAAGCTCTTCCAGACCGCCTGGTCGCCACCGAGCTCGGGTCCGCACAGCGCTGTCTCCGCCCGGGCGGCGAACGTCTGTCTCCCGGATCCGCGGGGCAGCTTCAGTGGCTCATCTCACTACGAAGACAGCTTCGGCACGGTGCTGGACTGGAGCTGGAGCGGCAGCGTCGACTTCGACCCGTTCGGGCCGTTCAACCCCTGGTTCCCGGCGTACGCCGGCGAGGTCTGGGACAGCGCGTCCGTGGCGAGCGGCTCAGTGACGATGTCCGCCAGCGGGAGCGGCGAGCAGAGCGACGGTGACCCATGCACCATCGACGTGCCGGCGGCGACTTACCAGCTGAACGTCGGTGAGGGGTCGATGATCGTGCAGCCGGGGCCGGAGCCGCACTACGGGATCCAGCTCCTCTTCCCCAGCGATGAGTTCCCGGAGGGGACGCTGAGCTGTGCCGGCGAGAACCCGCTGGACACGCTCTTCCCCGGGCCGCCGTGGCTGATCTACACCGCGGATCCGCAGCAGGCGGCCGTGCGCGGCACCTACCAGGGATCGGGCTCCTTTCCAAGCTCGGGCTTCTCCTCGAGCTTCAGCTGGAACCTGTCCGACCCCCTCGCGCCGCCCTCCCCCTAGGCGAAGCGGGCCCACCGAGATGCGATGAGCGTTTGATGAGCGGCGCTTTCTAGCGTGCGCGCATCAACCACCGACTCAACACGCTGCCGCGTCGGATGCTCATGGCGCTGCTGGCGCTCGGCCTGCTTGTCGCCCTGAGCGCTCCGGCCGGGGCCGGCGCCCGGGCCGTCTCCCACCCGTTCGCGCAGGCCGCGAAGAAGTGCAAGAAGAAGAAGGGCAAGAAGTCCGCGGCCGCTGCCAAGAAGAAGAAGAAATGCAAGAAGAAGGCGCCCGCGATTCCACCGGCGACGGGCAGCGGCCCGAGCACACCGCCGCCACCGCCTCCGCCACCCCCGCCACCTCCGCCTCCGCCCGACACCAGGACCACCTTCCAGAAGATCGACGCCGCGGTCGTCAGCGGCGCAATCACCGCGGAGCAGGGGCTGACCTACAAGGTCTTCGCTTCGTTCAAAGATCCGCGGCTTCCCTCGCAGTACGTCGGAGCGCCGGATGCGCTAGCCGAGGCACCGCTCGACCAGGTCATCGCCCAGTGGAACCAGCTTTCCGATGGCGGCAAGGCGACGCTCGGGCCGTTCCTGATCCCGCCGATGCACCAGGGCTCCTACTGGGAGCAGCGCATCAGTGGGACGGCACCGGCAGCGACCTCGTCTCGGGCCATGGCGTCGACCCGGGCAGCGCCGGCGGATCCGGACAGCCCCTGGTGCCTCGGCAGCGAGGAGGTCGCGGAGGAGGACTGGAGCTTCGTCGAGGCCGATTCGGGACCGGCCGCCGGCAAGGTGCGGATCTGGTACCAGAACCGCTACTCCGCGACGGATGCGGCCCTCGCCGCGGATCTGATGAACGCGCTCGAGCAGAAGATCTGGGGCGCCCTCGCGACCCTGATGCAGCGCGAGCCGCTTCCGGACGGCGGGTCGGTCGAGCCCTGCGCGGGCGGCACCGACGCCGTCGACATCGCCCTGGTCGACGCTGATACAGCCACGACCTCCTCGAAGACGCTCTTCAACGAGAACACCGCGGCGAGGATGGTCTTCCCGCGCACCCTCCCCGCCGACTGGGCCGGCTTCAAGCCCTACCTGGCCCACGAGGTCATGCACATGATCCAGTACTCGTTCAGCTTCGCCGTCGGCAGCATGGCGACCGGGGACAACGAATGGCTCAAGGAGGGAACCGCGCAGTGGGTGCAGGACTACGTGAGCTCGGACCATTACGGGATCGGGGTGACGCCGGATCAGACCGAGCAGAAGGCCCTGAAACGGTTCTTCCCGGTGCCGGAGCAGCCCCTCGATTCCACCGCCACCTACAAGCACGAGTACGGCGCCTACGTCTTCTGGCTCTGGGCGGCGCGCAAGGGAAACGACCCCACCCTGATCCGGCAGGTCTGGAACGCGGTTGCCACCAAGAAGAGCCTCGACGCGGCGAAAGGACTGTTCGGATCGGGCTGGGCCCAGACCTGGAAGGACTTCACGAAGGCGAACTGGAACAGGGATCCGGTCGGGGACTACCAGGACTGGGACGACATCCACGACAGCGCGAAGATCGCGAACGAGGGATTCCTGCCCAATGACCAGATCACGCCCGTGGGCACGCTCGTGGCGCCGGTGGCCGCGAAGTACCTGAGGTTCGTGCCGAACCCCGACGTCGGGTCGCTCGTCTACCGGAACAACGGCACGGTCTCCGACGACGCCGGCGTGCAGGCGATGATCAAGTACAAGGACGGCTCGACGGGGACGGAGGACTGGAGCCAGGTCACTCAGCAGGACGTGCCCTTCTGCAACATCGAGGAGCTGGTCCTGGTGGTGTCCAACGCCTCGGTCACGCCGAGCGACAGCAAGCAGTTCAGCCTCACCTTCGCGCCGCCGAGCTCGCTCCCGCATTCGGCGGTCAGGGCCCGCGCCGCCGACGTCTGCATCCCGAATCCTCAGGGCAGCTTCAGCGGCACGGGGCACTACGACGACACGATCACGACGCAGGTGGACTGGAGCTGGAGCGGGACGGTCGACTTCGATCCGGCCGAAGACCCCGAGCACCCGCCCTTCGAGGACTACACCGACGAGCTCTGGGACGCGTCCAAGCCCGCGGGTGGCTCGGTGACGCTGTCGGGCAGCGGCAGCAGCGGTGAATGCGACATCGACATCCCCGGGACGAGCCGGACGTTCGGAGCCGACGACGGCACGATGTGGATTCAGCCCGGACCCCAGCCGCACTACGGAATACAGCTCTTCTTCCCCGGCGCCCTCGCGACGGCGAACTTCGACTGTCCCGACCAGGACCCCTTCACGGGCCAGATCCCGACTCCGCCGCTGATCTACACGCCCGATCCGGAACAGGCGATGACCCGCGGCACCTACCAGGGGTCGAGCACCTACGGCGGGACAACCCCCGGAGGCCCCTTCTTCAACGGCAGCGACACCTGGAGCCTGGTCGACCCCTAGTCAGTGCCAGGCCCCGGCCGGCGTCCCCGGTGAGACGGCGTGGAGGATGTCCGGCCAGACGTAGACCTCCCAGGTGGCGGCGACGACCAGCATCGGGATCGCGATCGCCACGGTGACGAAGGTCGCCGCGAGCAGCTGATCCCATTCGCCCTTGCGGCTGGCGATCGTCCAGGCGGCGAGGGGCAGGAAGACGGCGGTCAGCTCGACCAGGGCGTGGGGGAGGGCGGTGAGGACGAGAAGCGGGGCGGAGATGTGCTCGTCCCAGGCGATCGTGGCGCCGACCAGCCCGAGGCCGACGGTCTGGGTGAAGAGCGAGAAGCAGGTCACCCCGATCACCCAGCCGATGGCGATCGGACGCGCCTTCTCGTGGACCCACCGCTTGAACCCGGTGTAGCGAGCGGCCGTGAAGGGCAGGGTCGCACCGGCGATGAACCCGGCGACGCAGGCGAAGGCGTGAAGCGCCAGCACCAGCGAGTTCCTGGCGAGGACCTCGAGGATCTCGATCGGGTGCGGGCCCCCGGGCGCGGTGGGGCCGTAGTGAAAGCCGTAGTCGGGCTTCGCCACGGACGCGACGACGGTCACCCCGCAGAGCAGGGCGATCGAGATCAGCAGCGCCCCGACCACCCACGTCCTGATGACGGGCCACGGATCGTCCCCCCAGCGCTCGAGGATCGAGCGCGTCCGTCGCATGCCGTGCACCAGCACGTACTGGTTCGCGTCCATGCCTGCTCTCATCGGCCCGGCCGTCGCCGCGCATTAGCCAGGGCGAGAGCGCGAGAACTCCCCGGCGTCAACACTCGAACCTTCCTTATCTGTGGTTGCGAGATGACCATTGACAAGGAAGGTTCAGCTCCCCAGCAGCCTGCGCAGGTCGGCGAGCATCGGCTCCGGCTTTTCGTCCACATCGCGCCAGGTGTATCGGCGGTGCTCGTCGCCGCGGGCGCGGGCCTCGCGCTCGCGCTCACGGTCTTGCTCCCAGGCGTAGTTGGTGTTGTGGTAGCGGTAGCTGTCCAGCTCGACCGTGAGGCCGTGTTCTAGCCAGCGGCAGTCGACGTAGCGTCCATCGACGCGGCTGTTCGTGTCGGGAAGCGGCAGGCGCGCCGCACGGATTCGCTCGAGGAATCGGGACTCGAGGCGGCTCAAGGTGACGGGAACGTCGCCCCCGATCACGCGGCGGAGCTTGCGCCGACCGGGCCAGTTGTGACGCCGCATCAGAACTCGGTCGATGTGCTCAGGAGTGGTGTGGTGCCGCGCGTCCGCCTCGTGCACCGCACGCGCCAACTCCGACTCCGAAAGCACGCCCGCGAGATCGACCAGGGTCCGGGGAATGGTGGTCACGGGAACACCACGCCATTCGGTCACATCGGCCGTGACGATTGCCGCCCGGCGGCGAACGATCACTCCACGGGGTCGTCGCTGTCCCTTGCTGATCACCTCGGGCTGCGGTGGGCCGCCTCGCAGCAATCCGAACAGATAGCCCGCGGCGCGTCCCGCCAGGAGGGCCTCAGTGCCGGCGGCCTTCACCGCAGCCAGATATGTCGCCTCGACGCTGGTGCTCCGATACCCGACGCGATAGACACCAGGATGAACCCGAAGCAGGGATCCCGCGCGGAGCCGCGACCTGATCTGGGTGTCGGTGATCCCGGCCTCGAGTAGCTCCCCGCGGGTCACAACCCCATGCGAATTCCCGGCCAACTCGGCCAGAACCTCCCCGACCTTCCTTCTCCGTGGGCGCATTACGCCCACTAATCAGGAAGGTCGCCGGGTTCGCCCCCCGGTCAGCCTCCCTTCATCGCCGCCTTTCAGTCCCGGCGCGCCCTCGAGGGCTGGACCCGCTTCGGCTCGCCGCGTTGCTTCGCGAAGTGCGGTGGCCACGGCGCGTCGCCCAGGCCGCCCTCCTCGTCGCGCCGCGCCAGATCGAGCAGCGCATCGAGCGAGCCCGCGTTCGAGTCGATGTCCGCCGCCGGGTCACCCTTCTTCCTCAGCCGGTTTGGGACCGTGTCGAGCCGAAGGTCCGCCGGCTCCACGTCCGGCACCTCGCTCCACTCGACCGGGCAGCAGACCCGCGCGTCAGGCACCGGGCGAACCGAGTAGCCCGAGGCGATCGTGCGGTCCCGCGCGTTCTGGTTGTAGTCCACGAAGACCCCGTGCCGCTCCTCCTTCCACCACTTGCTGGTGGCGTTGCGGGGCAGACGGCGCTCCACCTCGCGGGCGAGCGCAAGCGCGGCGCGACGCACCTCGACGTAGTCCCAGCGGGGCTCGATCCGGACGTTCACGTGGATTCCCCGGGAGCCCGAGGTCTTCGGATAGCCGACCAGCCCGTGCTCCGCGAGCACGTCCTTCACGCACATCGCGACCTTGCGGACCGTGTTCCAGCGCACCCCGGGCATCGGATCGAGGTCGACGCGCAGCTCGTCGGGGCAGTCGAGGTCGGACCGGCGCACGGGATGCGGGTTGAAGTCGACGACGCCGAGGTTGACCGCCCAGACCAGGTGGGCCGCGTCATTGGCGACGAGCTCGGTCGCCGTGCGCCCGCTCGGGAAGGTGAAGGTCGCCGTCTGGAGCCAGTCGGGAGCGTTGTCCGGCACCCGCTTCTGGAAGAAGAAGTCGTCCCCGATCCCGTTGACGAAGCGCTTCATCGTCCCCGGCCGCTCGCGCAGCTGATTGACGGCGGCCCGCTCGACGGCGATGTAGTACTCGGCCAGGTCGAGCTTGGTGAACCGCGGCTTCGGGAAGAACACCTTGCCCGGGTTGGAGAGCCTCACCTCCCGTCCGGCGACCTCGATGGTCGTGTGCTTCGACTTCTTCGCCTTCGCCGCCACGGTGGACATCTTCGCCCCTAGGACCGGCGATGCGCGGCGGAATCATCGGCGCTGATTGAATCCGCGCATCGAAACGCTCGAGACGCTGACCTACGAGGTGACCGGGCGCATCGCCCGCATCACGCTGAACCGGCCGGAGCGCGGGAACGGCATCACGCTCGAGATGCCGCGCGAGCTCGCCGCCTGCGTCGAGCGCGCCGACCTCGATCCCGAGGTCCACGTGATCGCGCTGGCCGGCAACGGCTCCGGCTTCTGCGGCGGCTACGACCTGGTCGGATCGGCCGAGGGAAGGATGGAGGGGATCGCACAGCCGGACGCTCCCGAGGGCTCGCCCCTCGACCCGGTGGTCCAGGCGCGCAACCACGACCCGGAGGGCACCTGGGACCCGGTCCTCGACTACCAGATGATGAGCCGCAACCTGCGCGGCTTCATGAGCCTCTTCCACTCCGACAAGCCGACCGTCACCAAGATCCACGGCTATTGCGTCGCGGGCGGAACCGACATGGCGCTCTGCTCCGATCTGATCGTCACTGAGGACCGCGCCAAGATCGGCTACCCGCCCGCCCGTGTCTGGGGGGTGCCGACGAGCGCGCTCTGGGCCTTCCGGGTCGGCCCGGCACGCGCCAAGCGGCTGCTGCTCACCGGCGACTCGATCGACGGCTCGACCGCGGTCGAGTGGGGGCTCGCCTCCGAAGCCGCGCCCGCCGCCGAGATCGATGAGCGCTTCGAGGCGCTTCTCGAGCGGATCGCGCGGGTACCAATCAACCAGCTGGTGATGCACAAGCTGCTCGTCAATCAGGCGTTCTATGCCCAGGGGCTCCAGGCGACACAGGAGCTCGGCGTCCTCTTCGACGGCATCGCGCGCCACACGCCCGAGGGCTTCGCCTTCCAGCGCCGGGCTGCCGAGGCCGGCTTCAAGCAGGCGGTGCGGGAGCGGGACGAGCCCTACGGCGACTTCGGCCGAGATGCCTGAGCGCTACGACGCCATCGTGATCGGCGCGGGAGTGGCGGGCGAGGTGTGCGCCGAGGAGCTGGTCGCCGGAGGCATGAAGGTGGCCATCTGCGAGCGCGAGCT
>DATBHQ010000015.1:0-10200 GCA_036557385.1 Solirubrobacterales bacterium
GAGACCTGCGGCCCGATCGGGCAGGCCGGCGTTGTCAGCGTGAAGGTGATGAAGGCCTCGGGGCCCTCGATCTCGACGTCGTAGACGAGACCGAGGGAGACGAAATCGAGCCCGAGCTCGGGGTCGATGACCTCCTCGAGCGCCTCGTAGATGTCCTCTTCGCTTGTCGTCTCGGTTGCCATTTGCCTTCCTCTAACCCGCGTAGGGCGGAATGAGTTGGTTAGCCGCTGGTCGTGGATCCTCAACGCAGTCGGGCTTCGGCCGCGTGGCCTCGGGATGCTCAGCCGCCATCAGCTCCCGCTCGCGCGTTGCCTGCTCACGGTTCATGCCTACTAAGGATAGGCGCCGGCGAAGGGCGCTCCCTGAGTAGCCTTGCGGGCCGTGCTCTTCCTGGTGGTGATCTTCATCCTCGTGCCGATCGCGGAGATCTACGTGATCATCCAGGTCGGCGAGGCGATCGGCCTGGTGCCCACAATCATCCTGCTCCTCTTGGATGCGGTGGTGGGCTCGATGCTGCTGCGTCATCAGGGGCGCGCCGCATGGATCCGGTTCAACCGGGCGCTGGCGGAGGGCCGCCTCCCACACAAAGAGGTCTTCGACGGGATTCTGGTGATCATGGGCGGCGCGCTGCTGCTTACTCCCGGCTTCCTGACGGACATCGTCGGGCTGGTCTTCCTGATCCCGCCAACCCGAGCGGTGATCCGCGCGATCTCGGCCCGGTTCGTCCGCCGCCGCCTCGCGCTGGGAGAGGCCGTGTGGAGCTTCGGGCCCGGACGGCGGCCGCCGCGCAGCCGCCCCGCTCCCGGCGGCCCCTCGACGCCACCGCGCGAACCACGCCCTGACGACCCCTTCAGCTGGGAGGAGGCGCCGGTGCCGCCGCGGCGGAGCGGACCCCGCGAAGACGACATCGAGGGCACCGGCCACGAGGTCAAGGACGAGGACGAGTTGCCTCCCGGCCGGGAGCCCTTCAGCGGATGAGCAACGCGCTCGTCTGCGGATTCGGCGATCCCGCCGCCGGAATCGGCGCCCTCGCCTGGGACCTCGGTGAGCCCGGGGCGCTGTTGCTCAGCGAGGGCGAGCTTCGGCAGGCGACCTTCTCACTCGAAGAGGGCGGCGACGCCGCCACTCTCCAGATCCAGGCGGGCGACTCCGCGGTGGAGGCGACCCTGAGCCCGCGCACCGCTGAGCTCCCCCTGGGGGAGACGGGCCTTACGGTGGTGGTCTGCGTCGCGGACGTGATCGCGAAGGACGGAGGGAGCACGGTCCAGTGCGAGGGACAGATCAGCCGCTGGGCCGGCGATCCACTCGAGGGCTCGGGCACCTTCCGGCACCTCGCGATCGACGCCGGCGACCAGTCGCTGGTGGTGATCGAGTCCAGGGGCGAGCCGGATGCCGACCATGGCGACGAACAGAGCTCGGCCTGGCAGATCCGCGGCGAAGAGGAGGCGCATTTCGAGGACACCTTCATCTCCACCCAGTACGGCGCCTCCGGCGATCCCACCCGCCTCGGGCTCGAGCTGTGGCCCGAGGAGGCCGAGCGCGCGAGCCGCGCGGCCGCCACGCGGGTCGCGGCCGCGTCGCTGGGGGGCGTCAATGCCGGTGATGCCTGGGCGGGGCTCTTCCGCTGCCAGACCGACGGGGTTCTCGGAATGGGCAGCTACCTGCTCTGGCGCGCCTGATGCCAGGCGCGATCACGACAGTGATCTCGGACTTCGGCGGCGTCCTCACGACCCCACTGATCCAGTCCTTCGCCGCTGTCCAGGACGAGACCGGCGTCCCGTTCGAGGACCTGGCCAAGGGCATGGCGAGAGTCGAAGAGGAGGAGGGCCGCCACCCGCTATTCGAGCTCGAGACCGGCCGGCTGACGGAGGCGGAGTTCCTCCAGAAGCTCGGCGACACGCTCGAGCCCGTCCTCGGGCACCGGCCCGAGCTGCACCGCTTCCGCGAGATCTACTTCGACGCCCTCCATCCGAATCAGCCGATGATCGATCTGATGCGTGAGACGAAGGAGGGAGGCCACCGGATGGGCCTGTTGACGAACAACGTCCGCGAGTGGGAGCCGCTGTGGCGAACGATGCTTCCGGTCGACGAGATCTTCGAGGTCGTCGTCGACTCCGGCTTCGTCGGGATGCGCAAGCCCGACCGCGAGATCTACGACCTGACGCTCGACCGGATGGACGGCCCCGACCCGCAGGAGTGCCTCTTCATCGACGACACGGACGTCAATTGCGACACGGCCCGCGAGCTCGGCATGACGGCCGTTCATTACCGCGACAACGATCAGGCGATCGCCGAGATCCGCGCCGCGTTAGCCCTAGCTGACAGCGGCATCTAGGCCGCGAAAATCGAGTCTGGCAAGGACGCAGGGAGGCCGGCGAAGCGAGCGTACGTGACTGATACGTGAGCGAGCCGGCCGACCGGGGACGCCGCCAGGCGAAGATTTGCAGCTGCCTAGTTGTCGCTGCCGCCGCGGTCCCACATGTAGAGCTCCATAGCCTCGCGGCAGAGCTCCATCAAGCGGGGCGGCGAGAGCCACTCGAGCACGAGCTCGAGAGCACGCTCCTCGGAAACGCCCTCCTCGAAGGCCTCCTCGCCCCGGAAGCCGGCGGCGAGCTTGAGGGCCTCCCGGCGGTTCTCGCCGAGGGCATCGAAGGCGCCCATCAGGAAGTCTCGGTTTGGGACCGGCTGGCCCACCTCCATCGAGCCGTGCCAGGCGGCGAGCATCGAGATGTCGTGCTCGTCCAGCTCGGAGATCGCCTTCGCGTAGTGCTCCTGGAGCTCCTCGTCGGGGATCTCGTCGACCCAGGCGCGCACCGCCTCTCCGAGGAGCTGGCGGCGGGCCTCACGGCCCACTGAGTCGGCGATCGCCCTGATGGCGTCGGCTGGGTCTACGAAGCAAAGTGTCATCTCGGTTGGCCTCCTGTGCTCCTGATCTGAGGTCAAATTAGACTCGCCCCCGGCGGAAAAAATCAGGGCTGAGTTTCCCCGCGTTATGCGGAAAACCGGGCCGACATATGACGGGTTGCCCCTGTCGGAGCACCCTCGGATCACTTGGATCAGGTCTCGGCCGTCGCGGTTTGGCCGCTCGTCCGGCGCTCGGGGCGCGGTATCCGCCTCGGTCCGGAGGGGCCGTGTGCCTGCCTGACCTGTGCGGCCCGGCGACGCAGCAGGTCAACCGCGTCACCCGTCCGCAGGAACGGGTCGGCGATCACCGTGCCGCTCTCGAGGGAGATAGCGGCGAGCAGCCGGCCGCTCGACTCGGCGGCGAGGAGCCTGCCGGCCGGGACGACGGCGCTATCGCGCTCGGCCAGGCGCTGCAGCGCCGAGTGGTCGGCCGCGTCGCAGATCCGCAGGGTGAGGTCGCTCATCGTGATCCTCCATACAGAACGGAGACCCGCGGGGATTGCCGGGTCGCGGCCTCCTCGACCAGCGCCGCCGCCAGGCGCTGTCCCGTGCGCCCGGACTCCTGGTGCTCCGGATGCCACTGCGTCCCGATCACAAACCGTCCCTCCAGCTCGAGGCACTCGAAGATCGAGTCGTCGGAGCGCGAGGTGCCGCGGAGGCCACGCCCCATCCGGCGGACGGCCTGGTGGTGCTCGGAGGAGATCACGCCGCCGCGCCCCAGCACCCGGCGCGCAAGTGAGCCCGGTCGCGTCTCGATCCGATGCTGGGTGTTCCAGTGGTTGCGGCGAGTCAGGCCATCGACGTTGATGTCCTGGGCGAGGCTGCCTCCCAGCGCGATGTTCATCAGCTGGATGCCCTGGCAGACCCCGACGAAGGGAAGGCTCGCCTCGAGCGCCGCGCGGATGACGCGAAGGTCGTAGAGGTCCTTGCGAATGTCCGGCGTCTTCAGCGGAGCCCGCGGCGCCTCGCGGTAGAGCGCGGGGTGCACGTCGACAACGCTGCCTCCGGTGACGATCCCGTCGGCGAGCGCGATCTGAGGCTCGATGGCCCCGGGCCGCAGGATCCGGACCTCCGCCCCCTCGCGCTCGAGCCAGCGGACGTACGGCGCGGGATCGTTGCGGGCGTGAAGCAGGATCAGCGGGGCCTCTCGCGGTAGCAGCCCGAGGTAGGCCTCCGCGAAAGCGTGACGGGCTCGCCCGACCCGCTTGCGCGCTGCCTCCGGCGTGATCGCGAGCGTCTCCGCAATCTCGGCGTGAGAGAGGCCCGCCTGGAAGCGCAGCAGCACCAGCAGCCGCTGATGGGCCGAGAGACGAGAGAGGGCCTCGCGCACGGCGAGCGCCTCGGCGCCGTCCCCGGCCAGGGCCGCGACGGCGTCCTCCTCGAGCTGAGTGTGGTTCCGGCGCCGGCGGCGCCGAAGCTCATCGAGCGCGAGGTTGGTCGCCGTCCGCTGCAGCCAGGCCGCCTGCTCGGCGCCGTTGAGGTCCGCCGGAGCCCTCTGCCAGAGACGGAGAAACGCCTCCTGCGTAAGGTCCTCGGCAGCCTCGCGCGAGCCCAGCATCCTCTCGAGCCGGCGTACCAGCCGGGCCGAATATCGCTCGTAGATCACTTCCGCTGTCATCTACAGATAGAACGTACCGGGGGGCCGAAAGCGGACAGTGGGCCCGCGCCGTAGGCGTGCTTATGCTGGCTGGCATGGGTATGAAGCTCGTCGTCGGGCCCCCGAACTCCGGCCGCACCGGGGCGGTCCTCGATGCGTTCCGCTCCGTCGCGTCGCAGGACCCGGTTCTGGTGGTTCCCACGGTGGACGACGTGGAGCGTTTCGAGGGCGAGCTGACGAGCGGCGGCGAGGCGGTGATCGGTGCCAGCGTCGGCACCTTCGACCGGCTCTTCGGCCTCGTGATGCGAGGCGTCGACGCGCCGGCCGGCGCCCCGCTGACCAGCACACAGAGACGGCGGATCGCGCGAGAGGCAGTGGCGCGCACGAATCTGAAGCTGCTCGCCTCCTCCGCCTCGCGGCCCGGCTTTCCAGCCGCGCTCGAGGAGCTGATCTCCGAGCTGCAGGCCGCGGTCGTCGACCCGGCGGCCCTCGCCGAACGGGCTCGAGATGCCGGTGAATATGAGGTCGAGGTCGCGGCGCTCTATGCGGCCTATCTCCGGATCCGAGACGAGCTCGGCCGCCACGACTCACACTCACTCGCCGCCGCCGCGATCTCGGGCCTGCGCGCGAACCCCGAGTCCTGGGTCGCTCGGCCGGTCCTGCTCTACGGGTTCGACGATCTGACCGCGGAGCAGCTCGAGCTGGTCCGCGAGCTATCGCGCGCCGCGCCGGTAACCGTCGCCCTTCCCTGGGAGGACCGCGAGGTCCTGACTCAGGCGCGCGGCGCGCTTTTTGCAGAGCTCCGCGACATCGAAGGCGTCTCGATCGAGCGCCTCGAGGCGCAGCCGCGGTTCACGGTCAGCGGCACCCTCTTCGAGCTCGCGCGGCGCTTCGGGGAGCCGTCCCTGGAGCCGGCGCAGCTCGAGAACGATGGCGGACTCGCCCTGCTCGCGTCCGCCGGCGAGCTAGCCGAGGTCGAGGCGGTTGGGGCTGAGGTCGCCCGCCTGCTCGACTCGGGCGTCCAGGCGGGCGAGATAGCGATCGTCCTCCGCGACCCCTCGTCCTCCGGACCGCTCTACCGCCGGGTCTTCTCCAGGTTCGAGATACCCGTCGCGGTCCAGGCCGATCTCGCCGTCACCAGGACCGCAACGGGGGCCGGACTGGTCGCACTCCTCGAGGCCGCCGTCGGCCGCAAGCGTGCCGGGGACGTCCTGGCCTACCTGCGCGCCCCCGGCATTGCCTCGCCGAACAGCGTCGACTGGTTCCAGCGCACGGTGCTTCGTGGCCGGCTGCGGACAGCGGACGAGGCGATCGATGCCTGGGTCGGCGATCGGGACAACGGCAGGCGCAGCCTGCCGGCGATCGAGAAACTGCGCGAGCCCGGCTCCGGCCCGGAGCTCCTGCGAGAGGCCGGCAGGCAGGCGCGGTGGATCGCCGAGTCCGCGATCCGCAAGCAGGGCGAGGTCGCGGGCGAGGACCGGGCACTCGAGCTCCGGGCGGGCGCCGAGATCGAACGCGCGCTCGGCGAGCTCGCCGAACTGGACCTGCCTCACTCGCCGGCCGACGCGCTCGCCGCGGTCGCCGCCCTCCAGGTCCCGATGTGGCGTGGTCCGACCGAGGGCAGGGTCCGCGTGATCAGCCCGTACCGGGCGCGCGCGCGGCGGGTCGCGCACCTCTTCGCATGCTCACTCCAGGACGGCGACTTCCCGCGCCGCGACACCGGCGGGCCCCTGCTGTCGGACGACGCGCGCGCGGCGCTCGCCCTGCCGCCGCGCAAGCAAGCGGAGATCGAGGACCGCTACCTGTTCTCCATCTGCCTCTCGCGCCCGAAGCAGAGGATCTGGCTGTCCTGGCGCAACGCCGACGACGAGGGCGGGGCCACGGCCCGTTCCCCGTTCGTGGACGAGGTCCGGGAGCTGCTCGCGCCGCCGCTGCCGAGCGACACCGAGGAGCGCGACGAGGCGCTGGCCCGCGAAGCGGGCGGCCGCGGCCTCAACGACTCCGTCTTCGATCCGGGCGAGGCGCCCTGCGAGTCCGAGCTTGGCCGCGCCGAGGCGGCGAGCGGCGCCGAGGCGCCGGTCGGCGACCCGGCCCGAAGCCGGATCGCAACGCGACTGGCAGCAGCGCGCGAGCGCATCACCGACGAACGGCGGCGTCCTGGACCGCTGCGGCTGGAGCCGGTGCTGGAACGAATGGCGGAACAGAAGCTCTTCGGCTCCACCACGCTCGAGGAGTACGCGGAGTGCCCGTATCGCTGGTTCGTCGACCACGAGCTCAACCCGAGGCGGATCGGGCCCGAGGAGGAGCCCCTCACCGCGGGACAGGTCGCTCATCAGATCCTGGAGGGCCTCTACGCCGAACCGCCCTCGCCGGAGGGCCGCCCCACTCCGGCCACGTTGCCGGCCTGGATCGAGCGCGCCCGTGAGCTCACTGAGACGTTCGGCCCATCCCTGCTCCCGCGCGAGCGGCCCGACACCGCCGCCGCACTCCACCGGGTCGAGGGACTGGTGCTCGCTTTCCTGGCCGACGAGGCCGACACGCCGGCGCCGTTCGCGCCCGTCCCCGAGCTTGCCGAGGCCCGCTTCGGCTTCCCGGACTCCGAGAAGCCCGCACTGCCCATCGGGACGGGAGCCGTGCACGGCCAGATCGACCGGGTCGATCTCGGCCCGGACGGCGAGGCGCTCGTCCAGGACTACAAGTCCGGCACCAAGGTCGACGGCGGCAAGGGGATGCTCGACAGAGGCAAGCTGCAGCTCCAGCTCTACCTGCTCGCCGCCCGCGAGCTGTGGGGGTTCGAGCTGGCCGGCGGGCTCTATCGCGCGCTCGGGGCGCGCAATGACGACGAGCGCAGGCCGAAGGGCCTGCTCCGCAAGTCTCTGAAGGAGGAGCTCGCCGGCCTGCGTCCCCGTCAGAACGACCACCTTGACGACGATGCGTTTGAGGAAGCCCTCCTGGCTGCCCGCGAGAAGACCGAGTCGATCATCGCCTCGATCCAAACAGGCGACATCGGCCGGCGGCCGATTGGAGGCTCCTGTCCGCGCTACTGCCATTTCCAGCCGATCTGCAGACGCGAGCGCGGCCTTCCCGAGGAGGAGCCCGAGCGGGAGGAAGAGGAGGAGTGAGCGAGCAGCGCACCGATCAGCAGCTCGAGGCGATCGAGAGCCGCGACCGCGACGTCTTCCTGCGCGCCGGGGCGGGTACGGGCAAGACGACCGTCCTGGTGGATCGCTTCTGCGCCGCGGCGCTTGACCCAGACTCCGGAGTCGAGCGCATCCTCGCCTTCACCTTCACCGAGCGGGCAGCCGACCAGCTCCGCCGTCGTGTGCGTGAGGAGCTCGGCCGGCGGGCCGTCGCAGCGGATGGCGAGGAGCGGGCCGCGCTGCTGGAAGCGGCCGAGGCGAGCGAACGTGCCTGGATCTCGACAATTCACGGCTTCTGCCGCCGACTGCTCGCGTCGCATCCGGCGGCGGCGGGCATCGACCCGCGCTTCCGCGTCGTGGACGAGCCCGAGGCGGACCGCCTGGCGGGGCGAGCCTTCGAGGCCGCCGTCGAAGAGATGGTCGAGGGCGGCGGTGCCGAGGCGCTCGAGCTGGCGGCGGCGAACCGCCCCCGCACCCTGCTCGGCATGACTCGCGGCGCCTACGACGAGCTGCGCAGCCACGGCGATCCCGAGCCGACACTCCCCCCGCTGAAGCCGCCCGACACGCGAAGGGCCCTGACCGAGCTGGTGGAGGCGGCGCGCGAGGCACATGGCGAGTGCGCCGAGGCAAGTGGGAAGTCGCTCTCCAGCCGCGAGCGGATCGGGATGGCGGCGGAGCTCGACCCAGCGTCGGAGCCCGGCGAGGAACTGTTGCGCGTCCTCCGCAGTCTGGCGATCACCTCGAAGGCGGACGACTTCAAGGGCACCGCATGTGAGCGCTACACCGAGACGCTCAAGCGCACCCGGGCGTCCGTCGCCGCGTCAGTGCTCGGACCCGCCTATGAGCAACTCCGCGACCTGATTTCGCAGTTCGGCCACCGGTATGAGGAGCTCAAGGCGGAGCGCTCGGCGCTCGACTTCGAGGACCTCCAGCTGCGGGCCGTGGCGCTGCTGCGGTCATCCGACCCTCTTCGCGAGCGCTATCGCGAGCAGTTCCACCACCTGATGGTTGACGAGTTCCAGGACACGAACGGCCTCCAGCTCGGCCTGATCGAGCAGCTGCGTGGTCCGGACACCCGTCTGTTCTTGGTCGGAGACGAGTTCCAGTCGATCTACGGCTTCCGCCACGCTGACGTCGAGATCTACCGCCGGGAGCACCGCCGCTTCGCGGAAGGCGACGAGTCGCGAGGTGTGACACTCCCCCTGACCGGGAACTTCCGCGCGGCGCCGGAGATCCTGGCCCTCACCAACGCGATCGGGGCGGGCCTGCTCGACGGCTTCGAACCGCTCTCGGCGGCCCGCAGCGCGGAGCCGCAAGCGGAGCCGATCGCAGAGCTGCTTCTTACGACCGACGACCGCAAGGGCTGGGAGGCCGAGGAGACGGGACTGCCGAGGGTCGACGACGACCCGAGCCCCGCCCCGAAGGTGGCCGAGGCCCGGCGGCTCGCGGCCCGGCTCCGCGAAATCGCGGACGCCGGCCAGGATCCCGCCGGGATGGTCGTGCTGCTCCGGGCCTTCACTCACGTGGCCGCGTTCGAGCGGGCGCTCACCGAGGCGGGCCTCGATCCTTACGTGGTCGGCGGCAGAGGGTTCTGGTCCCTGCAGCAGGTCGAGGATCTCCGCTGCCTGCTCGCGGTCGCCGCCAACCCGCTCGACGACGAGGCGCTCTTCGGCGCGCTGGCCTCGCCGGCCTGTGGACTGCTCCCGGACACGCTCTGGCTACTCCGCCAGGCGGCCAGCGTCGAGCGCGAGGACGGCAGCGCGAGCGTCCGGCACGTCTGGCCGACGGTCAGGGACCTGACCGAGCATGGCGAGGTCGGCAAAGGCAATGCGGAAGCGGCGAAGCTCATCCCGGACGGCGAGCTCGACCGCCTGCGCGAGTTCGCCGTCGCGCTCACCGCGCTCCGCCGGCAGGGAACCGAGGGCGGCCTCGAGGCTCTCGTCGACCGCGCCGCCTCCGCATTCGACTACGACCTCGCCGCCCTGATGCTGCCCGAAGGGAGGAAGCGCTGGTCGAACGCCCGCAAGCTGATGCGCCTTGCCCGCGAGTTCGAGGCGAGGGAGGGCCCGGACCTGGGCGCGTTCCTCGACTATCTGGACACTCGCGCTGCACAGCGGGATCGCGAGTCCGAGGCGGCCACCCGGGCCGAGGACCACTCGGGGGTACGGGTGATGACGGTCCATGCCGCCAAGGGCCTCGAGTTCGATGTCGTGGCCGTCGGCGATCTCGGACGCAGCCTCCAGCTCGGCTGGACCCCATTGCGCGTAGATCCGGCGGCGGGGTTTGTGGCCGCCGTTGATAAGAGGGATTCACCGGACGGCGGCGAGGCAATGCGCGTCGGGGTCCAGCTCGGCCGGCTCGGGCGACCGTCCGAGCGGCTCGGCGACTACCAGGAGCTGACGGACCTCGCGGCGACGCGAGAGGCCGAGGAGGAGGCCCGCCTCGCCTACGTCGCGGCGACGCGCGCCAAGAACCGCCTGGTGCTCAGCGGCACCTTCAACCCGAAGAAGCTAGAAGAGGAGCCGATCCGGCGAAAGCCAATCACGCTCCAGCTGATTC
>DATBHQ010000016.1:0-27277 GCA_036557385.1 Solirubrobacterales bacterium
CTGCAGCGCAACCGCGAGCAGATCGGCCCCGTCAACCCGCTGGCGAAGCGGGAGTACGAGGAGGCGCGCGAGCACGTCACCGAGCTCGCCGAGCAGCGCAAGGATCTGGAGAAGGCGATCACCGAGCTGCGCGCCCTCATCCGCCGCACCGACAGGGAGATCGCGGCGGCCTTCGAGGAGACCTTCGACGCGACCGCACGCGGGTTCGAGGAGATGGTGGCCGAGCTCTTCCCCGGTGGCCGTGGCCGGCTGCGCCGGGTGGACGTGGGCGGAGCGCCGCGCCCGTTCGCCGGCCAGGAGCCGGAGGGCGATGGTGCGGAGGACGGCGAGGAGGAGCTCACCCCGCCGGACGAGGACGGCGGCGTCGAGATCGAGGTCACGCCCGCGGGCAAGTCGACCCGGCGGCTGTCGCTGCTCTCCGGCGGTGAGAAGTCACTGGTCGCGCTCGCCTTCGTCTTCGCGGTGCTGATGGCGCGGCCCTGCCCCTTCTACATCCTCGACGAGGTCGAGGCCGCGCTCGACGACATCAACATCGACCGCTTCCTGCGCCTCGTCCGACGCTTCGCCGAGCGCTCGCAGTTCATCGTGGTCACCCACCAGAAGCGGACGATGGACGCCGCCGACATCCTCTACGGGGTCAGCATGGGCGGCGACGGGATCACCAAGGTCGTCTCGCGGAAGCTGCCGCGCGACGAGCTCGAGACGATCCCGGGCCAGCCCGAGGCCGCAGCCGAGGCCGCCTAGTAGGGTCGGCGCAGCACGGGCCGCTGACGCGGCCGCCGGGGGCGATCCGGCCACTCCGGCCGCTCCCAGACGAGCTTCGCCCGCTCGATCGCCTCCTGCTCGACGGCGGGGTGACAGCTCCGGCAGACCGGCTCCAGGTTCTCGAGCACGTCCAGGCCGCCGTAGCGCCGCGGGATCTTGTGGTGCGCCACCAGGTCCTCGCGGCCTCCGCAGTTTGTGCAGGTCGCTCCGCTGGTGATGAGGGCCGAGAGGGTCGCCCAGGAGAGATTGCCGTTCGACTGGCGCATCAGGCCTCCATCTCACAGCGCGCGCCGGATGGCGCCTCGGGGTAGCCTCCGCCGCCGTGCCGACGAGCTGGCAGGAAGCGTTCGACCTCGGCGACCGCACGGTCGCCGTGGAGGAGGCCCCGGAGGAGAGGACCGGGGTATTCCGCCGCCTGCGCGAGGGGCTCTCGCGCAGCCGCCAGGCGCTCACGGCCGAGCTCTCCTCCAGTTTCACCGAGCGGATCGACGAGGGCACCTGGGAGCGCCTCGAGGAGGCGCTGATCCTCGCCGACGTCGGCGCGCCGACCACCGCCGCCGTGGTGCGCAGGCTCGAGGACGAAGCGGAGGCGGGGGAGCTGACCGGCGGTGAGGAGCTGCGCGACCGGCTGATCGAGGTGCTGGCGGAGACGGCCTCGCCGCAGGGGGAGGAGAGCGCCCGGATCCACCTGCGCGACCGCCCCTCGGTCCTGATGATCGTCGGCGTCAATGGCACCGGCAAGACGACCACGATCGGCAAGGTCGCCTGGCACCTCCAGAAGGAGCTCGGCCTGGACGTGATCGTCGCCGCCGCGGACACCTACCGCGCGGCGGCCGTCAACCAGCTGGCCGAGTGGGCGGACCGAGCCGGGACGCAGATCGTGCGCGGGTCGGAGGGTGGCGATCCCGGGGCCGTCGCCTTCGATGCCGTGGCGGCGGCCGAGGCGCGGCAGGCCGACGTCGTGATCTGCGACACCGCCGGCCGCCTGCACACCCACGGGAACCTGATGGAGGAGCTGGCCAAGGTGCACCGGGTGATCGGCAAGCGGATCCCGGACGCCCCGCACGAGACGCTGATCGTGATCGACGCCACCACGGGCCAGAACGGCGTCCGCCAGGCGCAGGAGTTCGCGAACGCGGTCGAGGTGACCGGCGCGGTCCTCACCAAGCTCGACGGCAGTGCCAGGGGCGGGGTCGCGCTGGCGATCGCCTCCGAGCTGGGCATCCCGGTGAAGCTGATCGGCATCGGGGAGTCGCTGGAGGACCTGCGGCCGTTCGACGCCGGGGAGTTCGCCCGGGCGCTGATCGAGGAGTAGCGCCAGGTCAACAGGGTTTACCCGAGGTGCAAGGACCCTCGCACGCGTCCCGTCCGATCGCGGAACCCTGATGGCGTGCCGCCGGGAGGCACAAGGTGGCTGGTCGCGCTCGCGGCCGTCATAGGGGGACTCCTCGCCGTGCCCGCAACCGCCGGCGCGGGAAGCGCCAGCACCGCCGCGCTCCAGGTTGCGATGCGGGCGATCGGTCTCTATCCGCACGCGGTCGACGGGATCAGCGGGCCCTGGACCCAGGGGGCGGTGCGCACGTTCCAGTCCCAGCACGGCCTCGCCGTCGACGGGATCGCGGGGCCGCAGACGCGCAGGGCGCTCGGCAAGCGCGGCAAGCCCAAGCTCGGCAAGCGGCCGATGCACACCGGCCAGCGCGGCTGGGACGTGGCGGCCCTCCAGTTCCTCCTCCACGAGCGCGGCTTCGAGCCGGGAGGATTCGACGGCGGCTTCGGGCCGAACACGGCGAGCGCCGTGAGGCGCTTCCAGGCCGCGGCGCATGTCGCGGTGGACGGCGTGGCCGGGCCCGCGACGCTGGGCGCGCTTCGCGGCAAGACCGTCGTCACGACCTCCCCGCTGGGGCCCGTCCGCTTCTTCCGCCCCGTTCCCGGGCCGATCGGTGACCGCTTCGGCTTCATCCCGCCGGGCCGCTGGCACACCGGCCTCGACTTCCCTGAGCCGAAGGGAACGCCGATCCACGCAGGCGGAGTCGGCGTCGTCTCCTTCGCGGGATTCAACACCCGCGGCTACGGCAACCTGGTGGTGATCAGCCACCGCCTCGGCTTCGAGAGCTGGTACGCGCACCAGTCGGTGATCGCCGTGTCCGTCGGCCAGCGGGTGTCCGGAGGGCAGACGATCGGCTACGTCGGCTCGACCGGGCACTCGACCGGGCCGCACCTCCACTTCGAGGTGCGCCACTTCGGGACGCCGGTGGACCCGACGCCGTACCTGCTCGGCTACCGGTCCGCGCGCGCCCACAGGGGACGGGCGAGGACCGCGCGCAAGGGCCGGCATCGCCGCAGGTGCAGGCCGAACGCCGACGCGCGCGGCCGCGGAGCCGATCCGCTGACCGCGCTCCTCGACCGCTGCCCCTAGCCCCTAAGCTCACCCGACATGTTCGACCAGCTCTCCGATCGCCTCCAGGGCGTGCTCTCCGACGTCCGCTCGCGGGGCAAGCTCTCCGAGGAGGATGTGGACAGGGCCCTGCGCGAGGTTCGCCTCGCTCTGCTCGAGGCCGACGTCAACTTCAAGGTGGTGAAGGACTTCACCGCGGCGCTGCGGGAGCGGCTCGCCGGGGAGGAGGTCTCCGGGGCGCTGAATCCGGGGCAGACCGTGATCAAGGCGGTGAACGACGAGCTCACCGAGCTGATGGGCGGCGCGGGGAGGGACATCGTCTTCGCGCCCAGCGGTCCGACCGTGATCCTGATGGCCGGGCTGCAGGGCTCAGGGAAGACGACCGCCACCGCGAAGCTCGGCAAGCTGCTGAAGAAGCAGAACAAGGACGTCGCCCTCGTGGCCGCCGACCTGCAGCGCCCCGCCGCCGTCGAGCAGCTCCAGAAGCTCGGCGCCCAGGCCAAGGTCGAGGTCTACTCGCAGGCCGGCGAGACGGACGCCGTCAAGGTCGCCGAGTGGGCGAGGCAGCGGGCGGTCCAGGACAACCGTGACGTGCTGATCGTCGACACCGCCGGCCGCCTGCACGTCGATCAGGACCTGATGGACGAGCTCGCCCAGGTGCGCAAGGTGACCAAGCCCCACGACGTGTTGCTCGTCGTCGACGCGATGACCGGCCAGGATGCCGTGAACGTCGCGGAGAGCTTCGCCGAGACCGCCGACTTCGACGGGGTCCTGATGACCAAGCTGGACGGCGACGCGCGCGGCGGAGCGGCGCTCTCAGTCCGCGCGGTCACCGGCAAGCCGATCATCTACGCGTCGACGGGAGAGAAGCTCGACGAGCTCGAGCGCTTCCACCCCGACCGCATGGCGGGACGGATCCTCGGCATGGGCGACGTGATGTCGCTGATCGAGAAGACTCAGGACGAGTTCGACGAGGACCAGGCGGCCGACCTCGAGCGGAAGATCCGCAAGCAGCAGTTCACGCTCGACGACTTCCTTCAGCAGATGAAGCAGGTCCGGCGCATGGGCCCGCTCGGGAACCTGATGAAGATGATGCCCGGCATGGGCAAGGCGATGCGGGGGATGGGCCAGGTCGACGAGCGCGAGCTCGACCGGCTCGAGGCGATCATCCAGTCGATGACTCCCTACGAGCGCGCGCACCCGGCGGAGATCAACGGGTCGCGCCGCAAGCGAATCGCCACCGGCTCGGGGACCACCGTCCAGGCCGTCAACCGGCTGGTCAAGCAGTTCGGCCAGATGAACAAGCTGATGAAGCAGCTCTCCGAGGGCAAGATGCCCGACCCGCAGCAGCTCATGCGCGGAATGCGTTGACCCTCTAACCTCCGCCGCCGCATGTCAGTGAGAATCAGACTTCGCAGGGTCGGGTCGAAGAAGAACCCGATCTGGAGGGTCGTCGTCGCCGACCAGCGCTCGCCGCGCGACGGCCGGACGATCGAGACGATCGGCCAGTACAACCCCCAGCCCGATCCCTCCCTGATCGTGATCGACGAGGACCGGGCGAAGCACTGGCTCCAGCAGGGCGCGCGCCCGACCAAGACGGTCGCGACGCTGCTCCGCACCAAGGGCATCGAGTCGACCGGCAGCTAGGCCTGGGTCCCATGCGCGAGCTGCTCGAGTTCCTCGCCCGCTCCCTGGTCGCCGACCCCGACGCGGTCAAGGTCTCGGAGGTCGAGGAGATCGACGGCGAGGTCGTGCTCGAGCTGGAGGTCGCGGAGGACGACCTGGGCCGGGTGATCGGCCGCGGTGGTCGCGTGGCGAACGCGCTCCGCTCGGTGATGAAGGCAGCGGCGACCCGCGAGGAGAAGCGCGTGGTCGTCGACATACTTGACTAGTTGAAGCTCGACGTCTTCACGCTCTTCCCGGAGCACTTCGACTGGTTCGTGCGCCAGCGCCACGTGTCGAACGCGCTCGCGGCCGGGAACGAGATCCAGTTCCTCAACTACCGTGACTCGACGCCGCTCGGCGCCGGCCAGGTCGACGACTCGCCATATGGGGGAGGGGCGGGGATGGTGATGCGGGTCGACGTCGTCGATGCCGCGCTCGAGGCCGCCTACGGCAGCGATCGGGGCCGGATCAGGAAGATCGCCCTCGCTCCGGCCGGGCGGCTCTTCGATGAGGCCCTCGCGGCCGAGCTCGCCGCCGAGAGCCATGTGGCGCTTCTCTGCGGGCGCTACGAGGGCTTCGACGAGAGGGTGGTCGAGCACCTCGCCGACGAGACGATCTCGATCGGCCGCTACGTGCTGGCCGGGGGCGAGCTGCCGGCGATGGTGATCGGCGACGCGGTGCTGCGCAAGCTTCCCGGCGCCCTCGGTGACGCGGAGAGCGCGATCGAGGAGTCCTACAGCGCCGCGCTCGGGGGGGCGCCGGAGTACCCGCACTACACGCGGCCAGCGGAATACCGGGGCTGGAGGGTCCCGGAGGTCCTGCTCTCGGGGGACCACGCCAAGGTTCGCGACTGGCGGCACGCGCAAGCTCGCCAGCGGGCCAATTGACTTCTCTCCGCTAGCATTTCGCGGCGCTGCGCGGGCCCAATCTGGTACGCGCAGTTTTTTGAGTCTCCGCCCTCATGAGCACTGTCATCGAAGACCTCGAGAAGCGAGCGCTCCAGCAGCGGCCCAGGTTCGCTGCCGGGGACCGCGTGCGCGTGCACTTCCAGGTGGTCGAGGGAAACCGCCGCCGCACCCAGGTCTTCGAGGGCATCGTCATCAAGCGCCAGGGCAGCGGCGCCCGCGAGACCTTCACCGTCCGTAAGCAGTCCTTCGGCGTCGGCGTGGAGCGGACGTTCCCGCTGCACTCTCCGAAGATCGAGAAGCTCGAGGTCGCCGCTCGCGGCGACGTGCGCCGGGCGAAGCTCTATTACCTGCGCGAGAAGGTCGGCAAGAGCGCCCGCGTCGCCGAGCGGCGCTGGGGCATCGAGGACGAGATGGTCGTCGCCGCCGAGGACTCCGAGGCGGTCGACGCGGAGGGCGTGGCCATCAGCGAGGCCGAGGCGGAGGTGGTCTCGGATGATGAGCAGCAAGGTGGGGAGACGGCGGAGGCGGAGTCGGAGCCTGAGCGGAAGGCGAAGGCCGACGCCTCCCCCGACGAGGCAGAAGACTGAGAATCCCCCGACCCCACAGCACCCAGGGCGCGCTCCTCGAGCTCGTCATCATCGTCGCGCTCGCCCTCGGCCTGGCACTGGGCATCCAGGCCTTCATCGTCAAGCCCTACCAGATCCCCTCGGAGTCGATGGAGCCCACCCTCGATGTCGGCCAGCGCGTGCTGGTCAACCGCTTCATCTACCACTTCACGGATCCCAAGATCGGGGACATCGTCGTCTTCCATCCCCCTCAGGGGGCGGAGGGAGGCGCGGGCACCGGGGAGTGCGGCGACCCGAGGACGGGCGCGGGCGGCTCGAGCGGCGCTCCCTGCGACAAGCCGACCCCGGATGAGTCCGACGTCAACTTCATCAAGCGGATCGTCGCCGGGCCGGGGGACACGGTGAGCGTGCAGAACGGCCACCCCGTGGTCAACGGGAAGATCGCCTCGGAGGACTTCATCAACCCCTGCACGCCGGGCGGAGCCTGCAATTTGCCGCAAACCATCAAGATCCCGCCCGACTATTACTTCATGATGGGCGACAACCGTGGCTCGAGCGACGACAGCCGCTTCTGGGGACCTGTCCCCCGAGACTGGATCATCGGCAAGGCCTTCGCCACCTACTGGCCTCCCGACCGCATCGGGATCTTCTAGCTCCGCCGGGAAGCGCCGCAAGAAGCGCACGGCTGCGCGCCTCTTCCGCTTCGATCGCTCCTTCGGCCGCCGTTTCGTCGCCGGCGTCGACGAGGCGGGACGCGGGTCGCTCGCGGGCCCCCTGCTCGCCGCCGGCGTGCTGATCGACCTGGAGCGGATCGGGCGCTCGGAGCGGCTCGCCCTGGCGCGCCTGGACGACTCCAAGCAGAAGTCAGAGGAGGAGCGCGAGGCCCTCTATCCGGCGGTCATCCGGGCGGCCGCCTGCGTCTCGGTCGCCGTGCGCTCGCCGCGCTGCATCGATCGCAAGGGCCTCCACGTCTCCAACATCGCGGCGCTGACCGATTGCATGCACACGGTCGGGCAGCCTGAGGCGACCCGGCTGGTGGACGGCTTCCGGCTGCCCGCCTGTGATCTCGAGCACGAGCGGGTCGTCGACGGCGACGCGCGCAGCGCCGCGATCGCGGCGGCGTCGGTGGTCGCGAAGGTGACCCGCGACCGGTACATGCGGCGGGTCGCGCCCCTCTACCCCGAGTGGAGCTTCGAGGGCAACGTCGGCTACTCGACGCCCGAGCACCGCGAGGCGATCATGCGCCACGGGATCTGCCCGCTGCATCGCCGCTCCTTCGCGTCGGTCGCCTACTCGCAGCTCGGCCTCGACTCGGCGGCCGGAGAGTTCGAGGATGTGCCCGGATCAGAAGGCGGAGCGGATGTGATCGACATCCGCGAGGCCATCCGGGCCGAAGCTGACGCCGACGACGTCGAAGCGGTAGCCGGCGACGCCTGAGGGCCCGCGCCGCTCCGCGATCCACTCGCGGGCCAGGCTCCTGAGCTTGCGCTGCTTGCGGTGGCCGACGGCGTGGGCGGGCCTCTCGGGGCCGAGGGCGGCGCCCGCCCGGCCCGCTTTCACCTCGACGAACACCAGCGTCCGCCCGTCGAGGGCGACGATGTCGAGCTCGCCGGACGGCAGCCGGACGTTCCGCGCGATGATCCGCCAGCCCTGACGCTCGAGGCGGGTGGCGACGAGCTGCTCAGCCTGCCGCCCGAGCCGTTGCCTCGCGAAGGTCACCGCTCCGACGCTGCCCGGCCGTGACGCGAGGGGCGCGCGCCGATCGCAACGGTTCCGTGACGCGAAGGTGACGATCAGCGCGCCAGGCTTGATCCGGCGCCGCCTAGCGTCGGCCACATGTTCGCGCTCGCGCGCACCTTCGCCCTCGTCGGCGTCTCCGCGGAGCCGGTCTACGTGGAGGTCGACATCGGCGGCGGCCTGCCCTCCTTCACGATCGTCGGCCTCCCCGACGCCGCGGTGCGTGAGTCCCGCGAGCGGGTGCGGTCTGCGCTCCGCAACTCAGGCTTCGACTACCCGGACCGGCGGATCACGGTCAACCTGGCGCCGGCGGACGTGCGCAAGGCCGGCCCGGGCTTCGATCTGACGATCGCGGCGGCGATCCTGGCGGCGACCGGGCAGCTGCCCGGCACCGTCGTCGACAACTACGCGATGGCGGGGGAGCTGGCGCTCGATGGGGCGATCCGCCCCGCGCCCGGCGCGCTGGCGATGGCGGAGGGGGCGAGGGCCTGGCCGCTCCGCGGCGTCGCGGTGGCCCCGCAGGACGCGAAACAGGCGGCGCTCGTCGAGGGCATCGAGGTGATGCCGATCGAGCACCTGACCGAGCTGAGAACGCTCGCGGAGGGAGGGATCGATTCTGCGCCGCGGGTCGTGCCGGCCGCCGAGCCCGATGGGGACCTGCCGGACCTGGCCGATCTGCGCGGCCATCCGGCGCTGCGCCGCTGCCTCGAGATCGCCGCGGCCGGGGCCCACAGCATCTTGCTGATCGGCCCTCCCGGCGGCGGGAAGACGCTCGCGCTCCAACGGCTCCCATCGCTGCTGCCGCCGCTCAGCCCGAACGAGGTGGTCGAGGTCACCCGCATCGCCGGAGTCTGCGGCGAGAACGGCGGCCCGCGCATTCGCCGGCCCTTCCGCGTGCCGCACCACACCGTCTCAGGACGGGCGCTGGTCGGCGGCGGGACGCCTCCCCGGCCAGGAGAGGTGACGCGCGCCCACCGCGGTGTGCTCTTCCTCGACGAGCTGGGTGAGTTCCGCCGCGACGCCCTGGAAGCGCTGCGCGTGCCGCTGGAGGAGGGCGAGGTCACCGTGACGCGGACGAGCGGCACGATCTCGCTGCCCTGCCGCTTCATGCTCGTGGCGGCCTCGAACCCCTGCCCCTGCGGGCATGGGGCCGAATCCGGCGAATGCGATTGCCACCCGGGGGCCGTCACGCGCTACCTGTCGAAGCTCAGCGGCGCGCTCGCGGACCGCATCGACATCACGCACCGCGTCGATCCGCCTCCGGCCGAGGAGCTGATCGAGGAGGACGTCGAGGACTCGGCCACCGTCAGGCACCGCGTCGCGCTTGCCCGGCAGCTCCAGCAGGAGCGGCTGGGCCCGGGCCGGAGCAATTCCGAGATGACGCCCGCGGAGCTGCGCCGGGACTGTGAGCTCGATGCGGAGTGCCGGGGCCTGCTCGAGCAGGCACACCGTCAGCTCGGCCTGAGCGCGCGAGGCTGGGACCGCTGCGTGCGGCTCGCCAGGACGATCGCTGACCTGGAGGGCGAGGCGGCGATCGCGCGTGACCACGTCACCGAGGCGATCGAGCGGCGGCGGAGACCGGGACCGTGAGCTCGGCCCCCCGGCCGCGGGCCTGCCCCGAGTGCCTGCGCCGGGCGTGGCTGGTCGCCTCCCTCGCGGGCCACATCGAGACCGCGGTGGACAGGAGGGAGGGGAGCCGCGCCCACGAGCTGCTCGCGCTGCCCGACGAGGAGCTGGCGCGCCTGCTGGCCGGATCGCGGGCGGGCTCGTTCCTCCGGCGGGCCAGGGAGCGGGACCCGATGCGCATGTTGGAGGCCGTGCGTGGCGCCGGCGCCTGGGCCAGCTGCCGCCACGACGAGCTCTATCCGGAGGCGGCGCGCGACCTCGGGGACGGGCCCGCAACCATTTTCGGCCGCGGCCGGGCGGACGTCCTCCGGGAGCTGGGGCGCGACGCGGCCGTGACGATCGTCGGCTCGCGGCGCCCGAGCAGGTACGGCCGGGAGCTGGCGAAGGAGCTCGGCGCCGAGCTTGCCGCGGCTGGCTTCATCGTCGTCAGCGGCCTGGCCCTCGGGGTCGACTCCGCCGCCCAGGACGGCGCGCTGGGCGCTGGCGGCCTGACGATCGCGGTGCTCGGATGCGGGGTCGACGTCCCCTACCCGCCCCGCAACGCGCGTCTTCAGGAGGAGATCGCCGAGCGCGGCGCGGTGATCAGCGAGCTGCCTCCCGGCACGGAGCCGCGACGCTGGACGTTCCCGGCCCGCAACCGGATCATGGCCGCCCTGGGGGCGATGACGGTGGTGGTCGAGGCCCGCGAGCGCTCGGGATCGCTGATCACCGCGGAGATGGCCCAGAGCCTCGCCCGCGACGTCGGCGCGGTCCCCGGCCTAGTCGGGTCCTCGCCGGCGGCCGGGACCAACGCCCTGATCCGCGACGGCGCCCATCTGATTCGCGGAGCGCAGGATGTGCTCGACGGGCTGCTCGGGGCGGGGGCCGAGCGGCGACACCTGTCCGCCCCAGTCGGTCCGGCGCTGGACGACGAGCTGACCCCGGTCCTCGAGCTTGTCGAACGCGGCGCCGCGACGGCGGACTCCCTGGCGCGCGCCTCGGGCCTGGAGCCCGGTCCCCTGGCGACGGCCCTCCTCCGGCTCGAGCTCTCCGGCTATCTGCGCCACAACGGGGACGGGCGCTACGAGCGTTCCTCGTTGGCGGTCCCGGAGCCGGCAGGGCCCGAGGCAGGAGACCGTGTGAGTGGAGTGCCCCGCGGGTAGTTCGACCGCGTGGCGGCGAGGGTCTTCGCGTGAAAGAGCGGTCCGTCAGGCCCGCCTCCTACCGGACCTCACTCGCGACGATTCTCGACAGTGCCGCGATCCCCTACGGCGTGACGCTCACCGTGTGGGCGTCCGGGGCCGCCGTGCAGCACGAGCGCGGTGCGCCGCAGATCTACGAGATCTTCCTGTTCGTGCTGGGCGGGATGGTCGCCTACAGCGCCCTTGCCCTTGCAAGCGCCCGGGTCCTCGAGCGTGGGGCGGCGGGATCGCCCGGCCCACAGATGGCGCTCACGGGTGCTCTTCACCTGCTCTCGATCGGGGCTGCCGTGGGCGTCGTTGCGCTCGTCGCGAGGATCGACTCCTGGGTTGCGTGGCCGCTCGGTGGATTCGCCGGCATCGGGCTCTACCTGACCCTGGCCGGGGTCGAGTACGCCCTCGCTCCGCTGTTGCCGCTGGCCCGGCAGGCACCTCGCGGCCGGGAAGGCGAAAGCGATTGAGATCTAGCCTTCAGGCGTGATGACTGAGCGTTCGACCCCGGTCGCGATGACGATCGCGACCTCCGACTCCGGCGGCGGTGCGGGGATCCAGGCGGACCTCAAGGCGTTCGCCCGCTGCGGCGTGCACGGCACGTCGGCGATCGTGGCGCTCACCGCGCAGAACACCCACGAGGTGGTCTCCGTGCAGACGCTGCCGCGGCAGTTCATCCTCGATCAGGTCCGCGCCGTAGTGGAGGACATGGGCGTGGACGCCGTCAAGATCGGGATGCTCTTCGACGAGCCGACGATCGAGGCCGTCGCCGAGGCGCTGGAGATGGTGGGCGACGCGCCCGTCGTGGTCGATCCGGTGATGGTCGCCGAGAGCGGCGCCGTCCTGCTGCGGCCCGAGGCGGTGCGCACGCTGATCGAACGGATCCTGCCGCGCGCGGCGGTGGTCACCCCGAACCTGCCCGAGGCCCGCGAGCTCGCCGGGCTCGGCGCCGATGCTCCGCCCGAGGAGCTGGTCCGGGCGGTTCGCCGTCTCGGGCCCGAGGTCGCCGTGGTCACCGGGGGCCACGCCGAGGACGGCGCCGATCGCTTCTTCGATGGTGACCGCCTCGAGCTGATCGAGGGGCCGCGCCACGCTGCCGGCGCCTCCCACGGCTCCGGCTGCACCCACTCCTCGGCGCTCGCCGCGCGGCTCGCCCTCGGCGACTCACCGCTCGAGGCCGCCCGCGCGGCGCGGGCGATCGCCTCCGAGGCGGTGGCCAATGGCCTGACCGGCCTGGGGTCGGGCGCCGGGCCGGTCGACGTGCTGGGGGCGACGAAGCCGGTCCCCGAGGGAAGCGGCAAGGCATAATCGCCGCATGAGGCTGCTTCGCATGACTCCGGGGAAGGGAGACGTCCTGCTCGCCGAGGGCGATCCGGACGTGGCCGAGGACGAGGAGCGCCTGATCGAGGAATTCCGCCGCCAGCTGGACCTCGGGATGTGGGCGGCTGTGCCCCACGAGGGCCCGGGCGGCCAGCGCGAGGCGACCATGGTCCGCGACTTCTCGGAGATCCCCGAGGGGGCGGAGCGGGTGATCTTCTTTCCGCAGGCGGCGGGGGGCTGAGATGGCCTCCTACGTGAGCGATCCGGCGACCCTTCGCCGGGCCGAGGAGCGGGCGCGTGCGCTCCTCCGCGCGACGGCCGGCGATCAGGCGCTCGAGATGTACGAGCGGCTCGGCTTCCTCAGCTTCGAGCACGAGGGCGGCGAGTACGGCTACCTGATCTATCCGCACCGGCCGATCGTGGGCTACGACGCCCGCAGCGGGGAGCTGCTCTCCGAGTACTGCGTGCGCTTCCTCGACGGCACCGATCCGGAGGAGGGGGAGAGGCTGCCGGACGCCGACGACGTGCTCGCCAAGTGGCTCGCGCTGCGGATGGACGAGGAGCACACCCTGCGCACGGCGAACGTGCACCCGCTGGGGCGCCAGCTGGATCCGGACATGGTCCGCCGGGACCTACAGAGCCTGAGGCGATGGCAGATGCGAGGGTGCTCCGCAGGCGAAGCCGAGGAGCAACCCGTCTAATGGCGAAGCCGTCCACGACCAATGGTCTCCGGCCTCGCAGCAGCAAGGTCTTCGACGGGCCCGACCGCGCCTTCGCGCGCGCCTACATGAAGGGGATCGGCTTCGGGGACGACGACCTGAGCCGCCCGACGGTCGGGATCGCCAACACCTGGATCGAGGCGATGCCCTGCAACTTCCACCTCCGGGGCCTGGCCGAGCACGTCAAGGATGGCGTGCGGGCGGCGGGCGGCACGCCGCTCGAGTTCAACTCGATCGCGATCTCGGATGGGATCACGATGGGGACCGAGGGCATGAAGACCTCGCTGGTGAGCCGCGAGGTGATCGCGGACTCGATCGAGCTGACCGCGCGGGGGTATCAGTTCGACGCCGTGATCGCGCTCTCGGGCTGCGACAAGACGATCCCGGGGTGCGTGATGGCGCTGGCGCGCCTCGACGTCCCCTCGCTGATGCTCTACGGCGGCTCGATCCTGCCCGGCCGCTGGCGCGGCGAGGACGTGACGATCCAGGACGTCTTCGAAGCGATCGGCAAGCACGCCACCGGCGAGATGTCCGACGACGACCTGTACGAGCTCGAGGGCTGCGCCAGCCCGGGCGCCGGGGCCTGCGGCGCGCAGTTCACCGCCAACACAATGGCCTCGGCGTTCGAGGTGATGGGGATCACCCCGATGGGGTCCGGCATGGTCCCGGCCGTCGCCGGCGCCCGTGAGCAGGTCGCCCGGGACGTCGGCGAGCTCGCCATGAAGGTCCTGGCCGACGATCTCCGCCCGAGCCAGATCATCACCCGAGACTCGATCGAGAACGCGATCGCCACCGTCGCCATGTCGGGCGGTTCCACCAATGGCGTGCTGCATCTGCTCGCCGTCGCCAACGAGGCGGGCATCGAGCTGACCATCGATGACTTCGATCGAATCTCGGAGGCGACCCCGTTGCTCGGCGACCTGAAGCCCGGCGGCCGCTTCGTCGCCAGGGACCTCTACGAAGCCGGCGGCGTCGGCGTGCTCGCCAAGCGGCTCGACGAGGCCGGCGTGCTGCATCGCGACTGCATCACCGTCACCGGGAGGACGATCGGCGAGGAGGCCGACGCCACCCAGGAGACGCCGGCGCAGCAGGTGGTCCGCCCGCTCGATGACCCACTCAAGCCCACCGGCGGCCTGGTGATCCTCCGCGGCAACCTGGCGCCCGAGGGCTGCGTGGTCAAGGTGGCCGGCGAGGAGCGGCGAAGGCACACCGGGCCCGCGCGGGTCTTCGGCTCCGAGGAGGAGTGCTTCGCCGTGGTCGAGCAGCAGGGCATCAGGCCGGGTGACGTCGTCGTGATCCGCAACGAGGGCCCCTCCGGGGGGCCGGGCATGCGCGAGATGCTTCAGGTGACTGCCGCGCTGGTCGGCGAGGGGATCGGCGACCAGGTCGCGCTGCTCACCGACGGCCGCTTCTCCGGTGCGACCCATGGCCTGATGGCGGGCCACGTGGCGCCCGAGGCGAACCGCGGGGGCCCGATCGCGGCCGTGCAGGACGGCGACGAGATCACGATCGACATCGACGCGCGCCGGTTGGACGTCGACCTCACCGACGAGGAGATCGCCGAGCGGGTGAAGGCCTACGAGGCGCCGGAGCCGCGCTACCGGCGCGGCGTGATGGCGAAGTACGCGGCCTCGGTCTCGAGCGCGTCGCGCGGCGCCGTCACGAGCTAGTCCTCGTCGAGCCGGATGTCGTGGACCAGCTCGACCGGGAGGGGCGGCTGCGAGACATCTCGCCCGTGCACCCCCTGCATCCGCTCCACGAACCAGCGGCTGATCTCGGAGTCGGAGTTGGCGAACCGCATGTGGGCATCGGGATCGTCCGCCTCGATGTAGACGATCGCGAGGTTGCCGCCGTCCGGCATCTGCTGATGCCAGACCGCCTGCCGCTTGATTCCCGCCTCCTTCAGTGCCGCCACATATTCCTCCCGGCGAGCGCCCGCCATCTCGTCCCTCGTCGCGCGATCGAGGGACTCCTTCCCGGGCTTGATGCGAATGGCGAACACGATCTCGGTCATGGCGCTTTCCTTCCCTCGCGGGCCTTGTCGGCTGAACCTAGGTCAGAACGCCCTCGCGGGCGAGGAACCTCTCGACGGTGCGGTTGAAGCGCACCGGCCGCTCCATCATGGGGACGTGCCCGCACTCGTCGAAGATCACGAGCTCGGCGTTCTCCCCGATCCGCTTCTTGTAGGAGAAGGCAGCGGGGACCGGCACCACATGGTCGTTGCGGCCCCAGACGATCAGCGTCGGAACCTCGATCTCCTCGAGGCGGTCGCGGATGTCGTAGCCGACCAGGGTCCTCATCGAGTCCACGAAGCCCGGGCTCTCGAAGGCGGGGACAACGTTCTCCCAGAGCAGCTCCCGGCGCAGGTGGCTCGGGTCGTGGAAGACCCCGCGGAAGGCGCGGTCGCGGATCTTCGGCCGGCGGATCGCCGAGAGCTCGAACCGCAGGATCAGGGGCGCGGCCGCTCGTCCGATCCTCGCCGCCATCTCCGCCGGCTCCCGCCGAGCTCGCGCCCAGCTGATGCCGGCCGCGGAGACGAGCGTCAGGTCGTCGACCCGCTCGGGCTCGGTGATCGCGACCTCGCTGGCGATGAACCCGCCCATGGAGTTGCCCACCAGCGAGCAGCGATCGATCGCCAGGCGCTCACAGAAGTCGCGGAGGAAGCGTCCGTAGGCGGAGATGGAGATCTGCCAGGGCGGCGTCGGGCTGGAGCCGAAGCCCGGCAGGTCGAGGGCGACGACCCGGTGGCTGCGGGCGAAGTGGGGGACGTTCTCGAGCCAGTTCTGCCAGCAGCCGCCGAGGCCGTGCACGAAGAGGAGCGGCGGTCCCTCGCCCATCTCGACGTAGTTGACCCTCGCGCCGACGACGTCGATCTGCCGCAGGTGCTCGCGCCAGTCGACGCGCAGCCACTCCGGGTCGGGGTTGCCGTAGGGGTCCGGGCCGTCGGCGGGGGTGGGCGGAGGGAGATCCAGGCGCCCGGTCGCCACGCGCACCGCCATCGCGGTCTCCGAGGCGAGCCGGCGAAGCTCCTCGCGGCGTGGTGCGGTCGCGCTGCTCACGCGCGAAACGTACCGCGACGGGGGCCGGTTAGGCCCCCGTCGCGGCGCGGCTTCGATCTAGTGGATGACTAGGAACCTCACCGGCGGCGAGGTGCCGAAGTTCTGATTCGTGCCGCTCTCGTTACAGATCTCGTACTTGACCGTGTCGGCGGCCACTCGCCCGGTCAGGTCGATCTTGTAGGTGGGCCAGGCATCCGGCGGAGTCAGGACGACGTGGTCGCCCGGGCGCACGCCGGGAGCCGCCTTGGTCACGGGGGTGCAGCTGTTCATCGTCACAAGCCCCGGCCCGTCCAGATCGCCCTCGGCCACGATCGTGTGACCGCTAAGAGCGTCCGCGTCGTTCGCGCGCTTCGCCGTATCGGCGTTCGTCGCCGAATTCGCGTGCTTGGCGCTGTCAGCCGTGTTGGCGTGCTTGACTGAAAGGCCCGAAGCCAGGGCGTTGACGCGGTTGTTGGCGATGTTCTTGACCTGCTTCTTCTCCTTCTTGTTCAGGATGCTCTTGATCGCTGTCGGCGCGGCCATCGCCGTTCCGGCCAGCGCCACGATCAGAGCCGCCAGCGCAACGATCATCGCCGGCGACGGTCGACGTCCTGTTGGAGGTGCCCCTGAGGCCAGCAAGCCGTCATCCGCACGGCAGACGCGGGTCGAGGCGTGGACGGACCCTATCCGGGGCGGCCCAGGTGTAGCAAGAGCGTTCTAGGCGTAGCCCATCCGCTCGAGAATCGGGATCTCTCGGATCTGCGGGGGCTGGAGGTGGTCCCAGAGGATCCCGCGCGGGCGCGGGTACTGGCGCTCGACCTCGATCACAGAGCGCGGGGTCGCGACCAGGTCCACCGGCAGATCGTGGGCGGTCATCTGCAGGTGCTCCCGCACGATCTGGATCGGGTGCAGGGTGGTGGCGATGATCGTGTGGTCGTCGATCTTGCCGGCCTCGATCAGGAGCCCGTATTCGAGGTCGGAGAAGCCGCCGCCCTTGCCCACGCGGGCGCCGCTCAGGTTGACGGCGACGGAGCCGCAGAGGACGAAGTCGATCTCGGGGAGGTCCTCGTCGGCGACCACCCGCCCGTGGCGCATCGCGCCCTTGATGGTCGCCGCTTCGCGCAGCTGCTTGGCGGAGAGCCTGCGCGGCTCGAGCAGCCGGAAGGGGTGGACGTCCCGCAGCCGCGGCACGGCCATGATCAGCGTCTTGCCCTGCTCGAGCGCGATTCGCCTGACGTGGGTCTGCGGGGAGTCCGGGTTGACTTTGAGGACCTGCGCGCGCTTCCAGACCCGGTGTGCGGCGAGCTTCTCGGCCGCCAGCTTCGCGCCGGCGAAGTTGGGGATCCTGCCTTCAGCGCCCGGAAAGCGTGAGACGCCCTCGCGGTCCATCGCCTTCCAGACGTCCCGCCGAACCTGGTCCTTGGTTCGCATCAGCTCCGGGAGACGGTGGGCGGCATGGCGAGGAGCATCCTAAAGTGACGACTGCGAGCGGGCCGAATCCCCCGCAAAGGTGGTTGCGAAACGCCGTCGAATCCCGTGCCGGGGGACCCGGTCCCTAGAATTTCCGGAGGGGAAGACGTCCGAGAGGTACGAGTGCGCGCGAGGCTGAACAGATCCCACAAGATCGCGATCGCCCTGGGGGCGCTCCTCATCCTGGGGCTCCTCCTGGCGGTGGGGGTCTGGGCCTACGACGACGCTCAGAAGGATCACATCGCCCCCGGCATCAAGATCGGCGGGGTGGACGTCGGCGGCCGCGACGCCGACTCCGCTCGCAAGATCATCAAGCGCGAGGTAGTGGCCCCGCTTCAGCAGCCGGTGGTGGTCAGCTACCAGGGCAAGCATTACACGCTGTCGCCCAAGCAGCTCCACGAGACCGCCGACGTCGACGGGATGGTCCAGGAGGCGATCGACCGCAGCCGCGAGGGCAACATCCTCGATCGCGTCTCCCGCTACGCGAGGGGCGGGGAGGTCGATGCGAACCTCACCCCGCGGGTGAAGTACGACAAGGGCGCGGTCAAGAGCTTCGTCAATCGCCTGGCGACCCAGATCGCCCAGGACCCGGTGGATGCGACGGTGGTACCCGCGGACGGAGGGGCGAAGCTCCACAAGAAGCCGGGACAGGCGGGTCTCGCGGTGCAGAAGCGTGAGACGACGAACGCGATCTACGCCGCGGCCCAGTCGCCCGGCCGCGACCAGGCGGTCCACCCGGCGGTGAAGCAGACCAAGCCGGACGTGACGACCAAGGACCTGCCGCAGGCTTACGCGCGCTACATCGTCATCAACCGCTCGACCTTCACGCTTCGCTTCTTCCATCACATGAGGCTCCAGCGCTCCTACACGGTGGCCGTCGGCCAGCAGGGCCTCGAGACGCCGGCCGGCCTCTACCACGCCCAGGACAAGCAGGTGGACCCGTCTTGGCACGTGCCGAACTCCGCCTGGGCGGGCGATCTCGCGGGCCAGGTGATTCCCCCCGGCCCCGCGGACCCGCTAAAGGCGCGCTGGATCGGGATCTTCGACGGGGCGGGCATCCACGGCACCGACGAGACCTCCTCGCTCGGCCACGCGTTCTCCCACGGCTGCGTGCGGATGGCGATCCCCGACGTGATCGACCTGTATGACCGGGTCGATGTCGGGGACCCGATCTACATCCTGTAGCGGCCACCAGGCCGCTCCAACATGAGCGAGGGCGAAGCCCGAGCGGTTGTCGAGGGCGGCCGCCTGTGGCCGCGGCTTTATGGCGAAGCCAGGGATCTGGCCGTAGGGAGCGAAGTTATGTACATGCGCGAGGCGGCGGGAGAGGCGACCCTGAGCAAGCCGTGGCGCGAGGCACTGGGGACCTTCGACCGGGACCTGACCGTCCGCTCGGCGGCCGACTCGACCCGGCGCGCCTACTCGAACGACGTCGGCCAGCTCGCCGAGTGGGCGAGCGGGATCGACAAGGGGCCCATGGACCTCGGCCATCGGGACCTGCGCCGCTTCGCCTCGGTGCTCTCCGACCGGGGCATCTCCAAGGCGGGGATCGCGCGCAAGCTGGCGGCGATCCGGGCCTTCTACTCGGCGCTCGTGCGCGCCGGGGAGGCGAAGGCGAATCCCGCGGACCTGGTCGCCACCCCGAAGCGCGACCGCAAGCTGCCCAGGGTGCTGAGCCGGGAGGAGATGCAGACGCTGCTCGACCGGATCCCCACCCGGACGCCGCTCGAGATGCGCGACCGGGCGATGCTGGAGCTCGCCTACTCCTGCGGGCTCCGCGCCGAGGAGGTCGTCAACCTGAACGTCGACGCCCCGGACTTCGAGGGTGAGAGGCTGCGCGTGGAGGGCAAGGGCTCGAAGACACGGCTCGTGCCGATGGGCGAGCCGGCGCAGGCGGCCCTCAGCCGCTACCTGGACCGCGGACGGCACGTTCTCGTCGGCCCCCGCGGGGAGAATGCGCTGCTGGTCTCGAAGAGCGGCCGGCGGCTGCATCCCTCGGACGTCCGCCGGCGCCTGCAGCGCTGGGTCCGCGAGGCCGCGATCGCCGGCGGGGTCTCCCCGCACGCGCTGCGGCACTCGTTCGCCACCCATCTGCTGGAGGGCGGGGCGGACCTGCGCTCGATCCAGGAGCTGCTCGGGCACTCGAGCCTCTCCACGACGCAGGTTTACACCCAGGTTGAGCCCTCCTGGTTGCAAAGCCAGTACGCTCGCAGTCATCCTCGCGCTTGATGAGCAAGGCGCCACAGAGCAGGTGAAAGGGCTATGGAAGCGGAGGTAAAGGCGTTCGAGCTACGGGAGCTCTGGCGCCGGTACAAGGAGGGGGGCGACGGGAGCGCCCGCGAGCGACTGGTCGTCGCATATTCGCCGCTGGTCAAGTTCGTGGCCGGCCGCACGGGCGCCCGCCTGCCGTCCCACGTCGACCAGGCCGACCTGATCTCCTACGGCATGATCGGCCTGGTCGAGGCGATGGAGCGCTTCGACCCGAGGCGGCAGATCCGCTTCGAGACCTTCGCGATGCAGCGCATCCGCGGCGCGATCATCGACGAGCTGCGCTCGCTCGACTGGGTGCCGCGCTCGGTCAGATCGCGCGCCCGCGACATCGAGGAGGCCAACTCCAAGCTGGAGCATGAGCTCGGCCGCGCCCCGACCGACGCCGAGCTCGCCGAGAAGCTCGGCATGTCCGAGCAGGACCTCCAGGAGGCCCTGCTCCAGATCTCGAACTCCTCGATCCTCGCCCTGGAGGAGCTGTGGATGACGCCCGACGCCTCCGGCGACAAGGTCTCCCTGCTGGACACGATCGAGGACGAGAGCGCTCCCGACCCGCAGGCGGCCCTCGACACGAGCGAGGTCAAGGACCGGCTCTCCGAGGCGATCCAGGACCTGCCGGAGCGCGAGACCCTGGTCGTCGCGCTCTACTACTTCGAGAACCTGACGCTGCGCGAGATCGGCGAGGTCCTCGGGGTCACCGAGTCGCGGGTCTCGCAGCTTCACTCGAAGGCCGTGCTGCGGCTGCGCTCGAAGCTCAAGACCAGCGGCTGACGTCTTATAGGGTGCGGGGCGCATGCCCCACCAGGCAGCCGACCGGATTAGAAACGTCGCGCTGATCGGACACCGCGGCAGCGGCAAGACCTCGCTCCACGAGGCCATGCTCTTCGAGGCCGGGGTCGTCAACCGGCTCGGGCGCGTCGAGGACGGAACGACGGCGTCGGACTACGAGCCCGACGAGCAGGCGCGGGAGATGTCAATCGGCGCCACGGTCTGCTCCTTCGAGCACGACGGGCGCAAGATCAACCTCGTCGACACCCCGGGCGAGCCGAGCTTCATAGCCGACACCGTCGCCTCGCTGCGGGTCGTCGACGCCGCCGTGGTGGTGGTCAACGCGGTGATGGGGGTCGAGGTGCACACCGAGCGGCTCTGGGAGCGAGCGAACCGCGAGGGCCTCGCGCGGCTGGTCTTCGTCAACATGCTCGACCGCGAGCGCGCCGACTTCTTCCGCACCCTGGAATCGCTCCAGAGCGCGTTCGGCAATCACGTCGTCGCCACGGAGATCCCGATCGGCACCGAGCACGAGGTGCGCGGCGTCGTCGACCTGATCGACATGAAGGCGTTCGTCGCCCAGGGGGAGGGCAGGGGCGCCCCCGAGCCGCAGGAGATCCCCGAGGAGGTCGCGGCGCAGGCGCAGGAGTACCGCGAGAAGCTGATGGACGAGGTGGCGGAGAACTCCGACGAGCTCATGGAGCGCTACCTCGAGGGCGAGGAGATCGACCACGACGAGATCGTCACGGTGCTCAAGCGGGGGGTCACCGACGGCAGGATCTTCCCGGTCACCTGCGGGGTCGCGACCAAGAACCTCGGCACGACGAGGTTGCTGGAGGCGCTGGTGGAGGACCTGCCCTCCCCGGCGATGAGGGGTCCCGTGACCGCCCTCGGCGAGGACGGCGAGGAGATCGAGATCGCTCCGGACGAGGAGGGCGAGCTCGTCGCCTACGTCTTCAAGACCCTCGCCGATCCCTATGCGGGCCGCCTCAACCTCTTCCGCGTCTTCTCGGGGGTGATCAAGGGGGACTCCCAGGTCGCCAACGTGACCCGCCGGGCGAAGGAGCGGGTGGGCCAGATCCTGATCCCCGGCGGCAAGGAGCACGAGCAGACCGACGAGCTCGGCGCTGGGGACATCGGCGCCGTCGCGAAGCTCAAGGAGACGCGCGCCGGGGACGTGCTCGCCGAGAAGGACGCGAAGATCTCCTTCCCGCCCCTCGACCTGCCCGCACCCGTGATGGCCTTCGCGTTCGAGGCCAAGACCAAGGGGGACGAGGACAAGGCGGCCAACGCGATCCGCCGCCTCGAGGAGGAGGACCCGACGCTCGACGTCCACCGAGACCAGCAGACCGGGGAGCAGATCATCGCCGGGCTGACCCAGATCCACGTCGAGGTCATCGTGGACCGCATGAAGGACCGCTTCGGGGCCGAGATCGAGCTGCATCCCCCGCGGGTCCCGTACCTCGAGGCGATCCGCAAGCCCGCCAAGGCGCACGGCCGCTACAAGAAGCAGACGGGCGGGCGCGGCCAGTTCGGCGACTGCCACATCGAGATCGCGCCGGGTGAGTCCGGCAGCGGCTACGAGTTCATCGACCAGATCAAGGGCGGCGCGATCCCGAAGGGATTCATTCCCGCGGTCGAGAAGGGCGTGGCGGAGGCGATGCAGCACGGCACGCTCGCCGGGTATCCGGTCAAGGACCTCCAGGTCCGCCTCTACGACGGCCAGTACCACCGCGTCGACTCATCCGAGAACGCCTTCAAGGTCGCCGGATCGATGGCGTTCAAGAACGCCATGGAGCAGGCCGACCCGATCCTGCTCGAGCCGATCATGTCGCTGACGGTGAGCGTCCCGGAGGACGTGGTGGGCGATGTGGTCGGCGATCTCAACTCCCGGCGAGGCAGGCCGCTGGGCATGGAGGCGAAGGGCTCGGCCACGGAGATCAAGGCCGAGGTGCCGATGGCCGAGGTGCTCGACTACGCGCGCGACCTGCGCCAGATCACGGGTGGGCGCGGCGACTACACGATGGAGTTCGCCCGGCACGAGGAGATCCCGTCGCACCTCGCCCAGAAGGTGATCTCGGAGGCGCGCTCCGAGGAGGAGGTCCGCGCCTAGCGGCGCAGCGCAACCCCGGCCTGGCCGGGGGGTTTTTGAGGTCAAATGGCGGGGAAGGGAATCCTGGCTCTGACGATCGCGATCGTCGTAGCGGCGCTGGTGCCGGGAATGGCGGGCGCGAAGCCGAAGCACAAGAAGAGGGCGAAGCCGCAGCCGGTGGTGCTCTCCGTCCAGTCCTCGCGGCCCGACATGGTGAGCGGGGGCAACGCGCTGATCGCGGTGGACGTTCCGCCGGGCGCTCCGATCGGCAAGGTCCGGATCCGCCGCAACGGCCTCGACGTCACGCCGGCCTTCACTCCCGATTCCCAGAACCCGCGACGCCTGCTCGGCCTGGTCGAAGGGCTGCGCGACGGTACCAACCGGATCTCGGCCCTGGTCAAGGCCAAGCGCCAGGCGGGCCCCGCCGAGCTCAACCTCTACGACAGCCCGATCAACGGCCCCGTGATCTCCGGTCCCCACCAGGAGCCCTTCATCTGCCGCACCCAGCAGAACGGCCTCGGCGCGCCGACGGACTCGGACTGCTCCGCCCCGATGGTGGTCTCGTACGTCTACCGCTCGACGGGCGGGACGTTCAAGCCGCTCGCCGATCCCAACTCGAGGCCGTCGGATCTCGCGCAGACCACCACCCGGACCGGCCAGACGGTCGACTACGTCATCCGCGTCGAATCCGGCGTGATCAACCGCTCGATTTACCGCTGGGCGGTGCTGTCGGCCGGCGGGCAGACCGGCAACGGCTGGAACGGGCGCCTGGTCTTCCAGTTCGGCGGCGGCTGTTCGGCCGGCCACCAGCAGGGGGACGTCTCGCTGAACTCGGTGCTGAAAGACCCGGAGCTCTCCCAGGGCTACGCGGTGCTGAGCTCGAGCCTGAACGTCTTCCTGACGGCGTGCAACGACGTGCTCTCGGCGGAGACCGCGTCGATGGTCAAGGAGCGGGTGATCGAGGCGCTCGGCAGGGCTCCGGCGTGGACGCTCGGTGAGGGCGGATCCGGCGGTTCGATCCAGCAGCAGATGACGGCCCAGAACTATTCGGGCCTGATCGACGGGCTGATCCCCGGGCAGAGCTTCCCCGACAACTCCCAGCCGACCTATCCGGACTGCCGCCTGCTCACCAACTACTTCGGGTCCGCGGCGGGCGCATCGCTGAGCGATGCCCAGCAAGAGGCGATCACGGGGCTCGCCAACACCGGCAGCTGCAACAACATGAGCGCCGGCGCCGACGTGGTCAACGCCAGCGAGGGCTGCCAGGAGGCGATCGTGCCGCCCTCGATCATCTTCAACCCGCTGACCAATCCCAGCGGCGTCCGCTGCACGATCTGGGACTCGCTGATCAACGTCTACGGGATCGATCCCGCGACGGGGAAGGCACGGAGGACCTTCGACAACGTCGGGGTGCAGTACGGCCTCCAGGCGCTCCAGCACGGCGACATCACCCTCGACGAGTTCCTCGACCTGAACCATGGCGTCGGCGGCTTCAACGACGACGGCACGCCGGTGGCGCAGCGGTCGGTCGCGAATCCCGAGGCGCTGGCGATCGCCTACCGGACGGGCCGCATCGACCAGGGGGCCGGCGGCATCCCGAGCGTGCCGATCGTGGACATCCGGGAGTACGCGGACGATGTGGCGAACGTCCACCAGGAGATCAATGGCTACATCACGCGCGCCCGCCTCCAGAGGACGAACGGCACCTACGCCAACCAGGTGATGTTCCGTGCGGAGGGGCCCCCGAACGTCAAGCCGATGCGCGCCGCCGCCCTCGACCTGATGGGCCGATGGCTGGACGCGATCAAGGCGGATGGCTCGTCCCGGAGCCTCCCCGAGAAGGTGATCGCCGACAAGCCGGGCGACGGGGTGGACGCCTGCTGGATCGGGGGAGCGAGGATCGACGAGCCGGCTGTGATCGGTGGCACCGGCCCGTGCCAGACGGCATACCCGCCGCACAGCCTCCCGCGCGGCGTCGCCGGGCAGCCGATCGACTCGATCGCCGCCAAGTGCGAGCTGAGGCCCGTCAGGGCCTCCGACTACGGCGCGCCGACGCCCGCGCAGATCACGCGCTTGAGCCAGATCTTCCCGAGCGGCGTCTGCGACTACTCGAGGCCCGGGGTGGAGGAGCAGGGGCTGTCGGGGACGTGGCAGTCCTTCGGGCCGCCGCAGACGATCACGGCCCGCCATCGCGGCCTGAAGCTGGGCACCAGGCGGGTTCGGACCCGGAAGGGCACACGCTTCGACCTCACCGCGAGGCTCCGCCCGTGTCCCGAGGTCACCTGGCAGCGGGTCACCTTCGAGCGCAAGCGCCACCATCGCACGAAGAGGGTGAAGAGCCGAATCGTGCAGGGGAAGAAATGTTCGGTGACCCTCAGGGTGGGATCCGTCAAGGGGTTCCGGGCGGTGGCCCCGGCGATCCCAGGCTACTCGGCCGCGCGCTCGAAGCGTCGCTGAGCTCGGAGGTGGCCGGTCGGGCCGCTGCTACGGTGCCCGCCCGTGAAGGTCGTCGTCAACGTCGACGGTGGTTCTCGCGGCAACCCGGGGCCCGCGGCGGTGGCCGCCGTCGTCACCGATTCCTCCGGGGAGGAGCTCGCGGAGCGGGCGGAGACCATCGGGGAGGCGACCAACAACGTGGCCGAGTACCGGGCGCTGCTGCTCGGGATCGAGCTCGCCAGGGAGCTCGGGGCGGACGAGGTCGAGTTCGTCGGGGACTCGAAGCTGATCGTCGAGCAGGTGAAGGGCAACTGGAAGGTCAAGCAGGAGCACCTGCGCCCGCTTCACACCAAGGCGCGGGATGCCCTCCGCGAATTGCCCCGCTGGTCGATTCGGCATGTGAAACGCGGGGAGAATGAACGGGCAGACGAGTTGCTGAACGACGCCCTGGACGCAGCCGCATGACCACCACCATCACCGACGAGAACGCTGGCACGATCGAGATCGGCGACCGCAGGGTTCGCCGGCTCGGCTTCGGCGCGATGCGGATCACCGGCGACGGGATCTGGGGCCCGCCCGCCGACCACGACGAGGCGATCGCGGTGCTGCGGCGCGCGGTCGAGCTCGGCGTCGACCTGATCGACACGGCGGACTCCTACGGCCCGGAGGTGAGCGAGGAGCTGATCGCGGAGGCGCTCCATCCCTACCCGGACGACCTGCTGATCGCGACCAAGGGCGGGCTCATCCGGACCGGGCCGAACAAGTGGCCGCGCGACGGCCGGCCCGAGCACCTGCGGGAGGCCTGCGAGGGCTCGCTGCGGCGCCTGAAGCTCGACCGGATCGAGCTCTACCAGCACCACAGCCCCGACAAGCGAGTTCCCTACGAGCGCTCGATCGCGGCGCTCGCGGAGCTTCAGGAGGAGGGCAAGATCCAGAACATCGGCATCTCCAACGTCTCCGTCGAGCAGCTCGAGAGCGCGCGGGAGATCGTCGACGTCGTCTCGGTCCAGAACCGCTTCAACCTCACCGACCGCTCCTCCCAGGACGTGCTCCAGCGCTGCGAGGAGCTCGGGATCGCGTTCCTGCCCTGGGCGCCTGTGGACCGGGGCGTTCTTGCGGAGTCGGGCGGCCCGCTCGACCGGATCGCCTCCGCGCACCAGGCCAAGCCGTCACAGGTGGCGCTCGCCTGGCTCCTAGCGCGCTCGGCGTCGATGGTCCCGATCCCCGGGACCTCATCCGTCGGGCACCTCGAGGAGAACTTGGCAGCGGCAGACCTCCAGCTCACCGCCGATCAGCTGGCGGAGCTGGAGGACGCCGCCGACTAGGCCTCAGGCCTTGATGATGGCCTGCACGATGTTCGGGTTGAACGGCTCGGTGCCGGGCACGAGGTCGGCCCCCGAGAACGCGCTGTTCGCGTGCATGTAGGCGATCTCCCTGGCGAGGTCGCCGACGCCGTTGGAGCCCGGGAGCGGGAGCACCTGAAGCGTGCTGAGGATGCCGATCGCCTGGCCGGACGCGTTCATGAAGCCGCTGCTGGAGTCACCCGGGATGCCCGGGGTGACCGTGTAGAGGACGTGGCTCCAGCCGTTGCCCTGGCTCTGCACGACGACGCCCTGCTTCGGGCTCAGCTTGGTGACGCCGAGCCGCAGCGACGAGTTGCCGTACGTGTAGACGACCGAGCCGAGCCCGCCGGCCGTGCCCACCCCGGTGGGCCCGCCGAAGCCGGGCACCGAGGGGTTCACCTTCGCGACGTCGGCCGGGTCGATCCTGACCAGCGCCAGGTCGTTGAACGCGCAGGTGTCGGGATCCGTCTCTCCCTTCGCCTGCATCGCGAGCCAGGAGTTGTAGACGAGCGTCCCGGGGTTGGAGGCCCCCATGATCTCCACGGGCGTGCCGAGCGGCAGCGACCCGGTCGAGCAGCCATCCGTCGAGGTCTGTCCCCCGGTCGAGGAGCAGTGCGCCGCCTGTCCCAGGTAGACGTTCGACCCGTCCTGGAAGACGAAGTTCGAGGTGCACTGACCGCCGTTCGTGATCGTCTGCACCCCCGGATGGATGGCGGCCGAGCTCACCGGGGCCCAGGCCGATGCGGCCGAGGGCGCGACGAGAAGGAGCGAGACCGCGACCACGCCGAGCAGTGCGATGAGAGCCCTGCGATGCATTGCGGGCGACCATACCCAAAAGTGGGTGGGTCACGCGCCGGTTCCCGCCGGCCTGGGCTTCGACCCTCCGCGCCTATACTTTTTCGCCGCGCGGCTGTAGCTCAGTTGGCTAGAGCGTCTGCTTGCCATGCAGAAGGTCGTGGGTTCGAATCCCATCAGCCGCTCTGCCTCGATCC
>DATBHQ010000017.1:0-6132 GCA_036557385.1 Solirubrobacterales bacterium
AGCGCTCGCGTTGTCAGCAGCATCTTGCTTCCTCGCGTTCGCAGCACAAGAAGTAGGAGGCGAGATGCCTACCGGAACCGTCAAGTGGTTCAGCAACGACAAGGGCTACGGGTTCATCACACCCGACGATGGCTCTAACGATGTGTTCGTCCATTTCAGCTCGATCGAGGGCGACGGCTATCGCTCGCTCGAGGAGGGCGCGAAGGTCGAGTACGAGACCGAGCAGGGCCCGAAGGGCCCGGCCGCGACCGGCGTGAAGCAGGTCGCGTAGGGAGCCGAAAAGCTTCTGAAGTTGCGGAAACGGCCCCGGCAGGGGCCGTTTCCTTTGTGCGGGCCCGCTCCGGCGGGCCCTTCATTTGCGCAAGCGGCGGGCCGTGGTAGACCTGTGCCCACGTGGCCACCTTCTGCCTGATCCACGGCGCGTGGCACGAGCCCTCGTGCTGGGATGAGCTGACGCCGCTGCTGATCGAGCGGGGTCACACCGTCGTGGTGCCCGACCTGCCGTTGCAGGATCCCGAGGCCGGATTCGATGAGCGGATCCGGCCCGCCCTGAAAGCGCTCGAGGGCATCGCCGGTGCACTGATCGTCGTCGGCCACTCGCAGGGGACCGCCTACTCATCGCTCGTGGCGGCGGCGAGGCGGCAGGCGCTGCTCGTCCACCTCTGCCCGAGGCTCGGCGGATTCGAACCGCCGCCAGGCGCGCCGGAGATGTTCCGGCAGGGCGTCCCTTTTCCGGAGACCGGCGCGAACGGCACCAGCGTCTGGAGCGAGCATGTCGCCATCGAGTCGCTGTACGGTCGCGTGCCGCCTCCGCGGGCCGAGATCCTGGCGGGGCGGCTCCGGCCCATGGCCATGCCGAATGGCGACTTTCCGCTCGATACCCACCCGGACAACCCGACCGTGCTCATCTACGCCGCCGAGGACGAGCTCTTCGAGCCGGATTGGGAGCGATTCATGGCGCGCGAGCTGCTCGGCGTCGAGCCGATCGAGCTCCCCACTGGCCACTTCCCGATGGCAGAGGACCCGGACGCGCTCGCCGAACTCCTGGATCGTGTCGCCCGCGACTCGCACTCCTGACGTCGTGCGTGGATTGCGTGACATCGGCCCGTGTAGCCTGATCTGAGGATGGAGAGCTCAGCCTGGAACGGTGAGCGACTTGACGACTTCTCTCGTCGCGTCGATCAGGGATTTGCGCAAGTCGACCGGCGTTTCGCGCAGGTCGACCGGCGTTTCGCGCAGGTCGATCAGGACATGCGGGATCTGCGCGGGGAACTCAACGACTTCCGCGCCGAGTTCCGCACCGTCATGTTCCGCATCGGCGGCGGCATCATCATCGCCCTGATCGGCGTGATTGCGAGCATTCTCGCCACCGGCGGCTAGCGGTTCCGCGGAACCGCGACTATTCGCCGGAGGGCTTGGCACCCGGCCGCGGCTTGATGCTCCCCCCGTACATCGGCAGCTCCGGGCCGGCGCCGTCGAGTGAGTCGAGCTGTTCCCACATCCGCGACACCCCCGCGACGCCGAAGTGCCGGACCCGCTCCACGGCGTCGAGGTCGAGCACGACGGTGAGCAGCTCCTCCCCCTCCCCCGCCTGCGCGCGGACGATGCCCTCGGGGTCGACGATCAAGCTTCTCCCCAGCCCGGCGGGCTGAGCGGCATTGACGTTGACGACGTAGAGCTGGTTGAAGATCGCGTTGGCGCGGGCGGCGATCAGCTCGGCCTCGCGGTCGGAGGTGGTGGTGAGCGTGGGCTGGATCACCAACTCGGCGCCCATCCAGGCGAGCTGGCGGATCACCTCGGGAAAGAATCCGTCGTAACAGATTGCCAGTCCCACTCGGCCGACGTCGGGGATGTCGAAGGTGACGAAGGCGTCGCCGGGGGCCGACTGCTCCGTCGGCCGCCAGGGGAAGACCTTGCGGTAGCGGGCGACGAGCTCGCCTTGTGGCGAGACCGCGATCGCCGTGTTGTGGATCGCGCCGCTCTCGGAGCGCTCGTAGACCGAGCCCGCCACGATCCAGAGACCCGCGTCGCGCGCGATCTCGCCAAGCCGCTCGCTGAGCGGGCCGGGCAGGGTGACCGCGACCGAGTCGGCGTAGCCGTCGGACTCGTCGAGCAGGCCTGGGACGGCGGAGAGGTGGAGCTCCGGCAGGACCAGCAGCCGCGCGTGCGGCACCGCCACCTTCACGGCGGGAACGCGCTCGGCGATGTCCTCCAGGGTGGCGTCGGGGTCGCGCGCGACCGGGGCCGTCTGCAGCGCGGCGATCGACAGCGTCCTCATGGCGCCCTCAGCCGGTGATGACGGACTCGAAGGCCTTGGTGATCCGATCGCCCATCGGCCCGGCCAGCACCGGCTCGTAGGTGCAGTTCCTCGTGTACTGCTGAGTGGGGAAGATCAGCTGGTTCGAGGCGAGCTCCGGGTCGGTCTTCTCGAAGATCTGCTTCACGCCGGCGACGGGCGTCACGTAGTTCACCCATGCGGCGATCTGCGCCTGGTTCTTCGGGTCGTAGACGTAGTTGATGAACTTCTGGGCAGCCTGAGGATCGGGAGCGCCCACCGGGATCTCCATGCTCGTCGACCAGAACATGCAGCCCTCGGTGGGCATGACGAACTGGATGTTCGGGTTGTCGGCCTGGAGCTGGATCGCGTCGCCCGACCAGCCGAGGGCGATCGCGATGTCGCCGTTTGAGAGGCCGCGGATGTAGTCGTTGCCGGTGAAGGCGCGGAACTGGCCCGCGTCCTTCGCCTCGCGGATCTTGTCGACGGCCGCCATCCACTGGTCCTCGGTCGCCTTCTCGGGGTCGATGCCCATGCACTTGAGGGTCATCGGGACCGAGTCCCGGAGCTCGGTCAGCATCGTCACCTGGCCCTTGTACTGCGGGTTGAAGAGGTCGCAGATCGAGTGGGCCTCGGGCGCCAGGTCGGTGTTGACGATCAACCCGGTCATGCCGGCCTGCCAGGGTGCCGTGAAGTCCCGGTTCGGGTCGGCGGGCGGGTGGCGCAGCTGCGGGATCAGGTTCTTCTCGAAGTTGGGGACCTGGCTCTTGTCGAAGCGGTAGAGGTAGCCGAGGTCGTACATCCGCTTCGCCAGCCAGTCGCTGACGGTGATGATGTCCCGACCGCCGGTCTGGCCGTGCGCGAGGAGCGGCTGGATCTTGGCGAAGAACTCCGCGTTGTCGTTGATGTCCTCGATCCACTTCATGTCGATCCCGGTCTCGTCGGAGAACTGGTTGACGGTGCCGTTCTTGCCCGGGTCGACGTAGAGCGGCCACTGCGAGATCGTCAGATGGGTGCCGGCCGCGCCGCTCGGGACCGTCTGGGCGTCGCCGGAGGAGCTCGACTCCTCGATCCCGCTGCCGCCGCAGGCCGCGATTCCAGCGGCCAGGGTGACGGCGGCAACGGTGGGTGCGATGACTCGGGTGGACAGTTCTTTGAATTGGATTCGAAGAACCTACCAGCAATGCATTGATCCATGTGGCGAAAGTGCCTACGTGGCCTCGTCCAATTCGTCGTATACCGTTCAGGAATGAGGCCACGGCGCCAGGACGAGCGGCGCCGCCAGCTGGTCGAGGCGGCGCGCCGAGTGCTGCTCGAGCGGGGCGCTGTCGGGCTGCGCGTCAAGGACGTGGCCGAGCGCGCCGGCCTCGCCCCCTCCACGGTCCTCTACTACTACCCCGACATCGCCGACCTCCTCCTCGAGGTGAGCAGCGCCGCGATGAGCCGCTACGCCGAGCACCGCGCCGAGGCTGTCCGCTCGGTCGAGGGCCCAGTCGCGCGCCTGCGGCTCGCGATCCATCTCGGCGTCCCCAGCGGGCCCGACGACGAGCAGAGCCGCCTGCTCTACGAGATCGACGCGCTCACCGGCACCAGTCACGCCTTCGACGTTCTCAGCGCGAGCTTCTTCGACCGCCAGGTCTCCCTTTACGAGGGGATCCTCGAAGCGGGCGACTCGTCTCGCGACTTCGAACTCGCCGCTCCGGCGCCGCGCCTGGCCCGCGGGCTGGTGGCGATGGAGGACGGCCTCGGCCTGCAGGTCGTCATCGGCCATGCCTTGATCGGCAGCGAGGAGGCGGAGCGGATCCTGCTGGAGCACGCCGGTGCGGCGGTCGGCGTCGATCTCGTCGACGCGGAGCCGGCGCTTACGCGCCGGGCGTAAGACGCGCGCATCCGGGCATAGACCGTGTAGGTGAAAGCGAAGGGATCCAGGAGGGATCGGCGAGATGTCAGAGGTTGATGCACAGACGGACGATGAAGAGCTCTTGCGCGAGCGGGAGGTGAGCGTGGTCCGATACCGGGATCGCGACCCGGTCACGGTCCGGACCACGGAGGTGCCGGGAGAGGAGCTGACCCGCGAGCAGCGGATCCTCGCCGGGCTGCGCCGGCTGGCGCAAGAGGGACGCATCCCCAAGCCGGGCTGAGGTCTGCGCTAGCGGTGGCTGACGCCCTCGCGCACGAAGTTCGCGCGGCGGGGCTCGGTGACCGCGATGTCCGCGAGGGCATCGTCGATCGCGCTGAGGGTGTTCTGATCGAGCCTGACGCCGGCCGCCTCGGCGTTGTGGTGGACCTGCGCGGGGCGTGAGGCGCCGATGATCACCGAGGCCAGGTTGTCCTGGCGCAGACACCAGGCGAGCGCCATGGTCGCCATCGAGACGCCGGCGTCCTCGGCGATCGGGACCAGCCGCTGGACGGCCTCCAGGATGTCGTCGCCGCGGTAGCGATCCATCATCCCGCCCATCTCCTCCGAGGCCGCCCGGGAGTCCTCGGGCGGCGGCTCGCCGGGGCTGTACTTGCCTGTCAGCACGCCCTGGGCGAGCGGCGACCAGACGATCTGCGAGATGCCGCGCTCCTCGCAGAAGGGGATCAGCTCGGCCTCGGGCGCCCGCCAGATCATGTTGTACTGCGGCTGGGAGGAGACGAACTTCCTCGTCTCCGGCACCTCGAGCGAGGCCTCGATCTGCTCGACGGTCCACTCTGAGAAGCCGATCTCCCGCGCCTTGCCCGCCTCGACCACCTCGGTGAGCGCCTCCATCGTCTCCTCGATCGGGGTGTCGGGATCGGGGCGATGGCACTGGTAGAGGTCGACGTACTCGGTCTGCAGGCGCTCCAGCGAGGCGTCGATCTGCTTGTGGATCTCGGCCTTGGAGAGCCCCCCGCTGTTCTCGTCCATCGGGAAGAAGACCTTGGTCGCGAGGACGAACTCCTCGCGCCTGAAGTTCTTCAGGATCTCGCCCCAGACGGTCTCGGCCGCGCCGGTGCCGTAGATGTTGGACGTGTCGAAGAGGTTGATGCCGACCTCGAAGGCTGCCCGGGTGCAGGCCTCAGCCTGCTCGGCCTCCACCCCACCGGCGTAGGTGAGCCAGGAGCCGAGCGAGATCTCGGAAACCTCGATGTCCGAATCGCCCAGCCTGCGGAATTCCACGCAGCCACCCTACCCGGGCGGCTCCGCCGTAGGCATAAACAGCAGCAGACCGGGAAAACGGGTCAAAGACCTGCTTGGGGATCCAGGGATGGATTCCCTTTAGGCAGCAAGGATGCGGCACGCGACTAGGGTCGCTTCCTTGCCTTGAGGGAAGCAGGGAGGTGGCCCGGCGGCTAGGTACGCCGGGCCCTCTCCCTCGCTTCCGTCAGCGGCGGCTCGGGCTGGCGCCGGAGGAGTCCGAGGGGATCGGGTCGAGGGGCACGAGCTGCTGGCCCGTCCACCGGAAGCGGACGGTCACCGACCCGGCGCTCGGGCAGCACATCGCGTCGTTCGGCTCATACAGCTCGTAGTCGAGGGCGATGGTGGACCCGGTCTGATAGGCCAGCCTGATGCCTGCGCTCGTGTCTTTCGTGTCGGTGCCGAGGTAGCGGCCGTCCGCGAAGAAGAAGGCGAGCTCTCGGTCGGCATCGGCGGTGGGAACCTTCACGCCGAGGAGCACCGCAACCGGCTCGCTCGCGTCGTAGGTGCTCGTGTCCGACACGTCATAGCCCTGTCCCTCGACCTCGCTGAGCGCCTCGCTCAGCGGCGGCGGGCCGGGGGCCTGGTCCGGCGACGGCGCCGGTGTGGTGACTGTGACGACCTTCGTCTTGACGTCGTCGGCCGTCTTCAGGGGCCGCGCCGCGACGCTGGTCGGCGAATCATCCGATCCGCCTGC
>DATBHQ010000018.1:0-9956 GCA_036557385.1 Solirubrobacterales bacterium
GCGCAGCTTGCGGAACGAGTCGTGCAGGGCGTGCAGCACCGAGAGGAAGAAGACGCTCGCCGAGCTCACCGAGGTCGAGACGTCGCAGAGGACGTAGATCTCCGGGCGGCGCGGGCGCTTCGGCCGGTAGCGCAGCCGGAGCGGGACGCCGCCGGTCTCGAGGGAAGCCCTCATCGTGCGGCGCACGTCGACCTGCTGGCTGCGGGCGCGGCCGCGGGTTTCGTGCCCGAGCGTGGCGATCCGCCGCTTGAGCTGGGCGACGGCGCGATGGACGGCTGCCAGGTCCTGCGCCGGGCTGGTCGGCAGGGTGCGGTCGAGCTCGGCGAGCGGCCGGGAGGGAGGCAGCTTGCCGGTGCGCTCGATGGTCGCCCGCTCCAGCTCCCGGCGCAGGTAGCGCTCGAACTGCTTGACCTGCTCCGGATCGAGCGCCTGCTCGGCGCCGTCGTCGCGGCGCCCGCTCGCCTGCAGGCCCAGCGCCCTGCGGATCCGCTGCACGTCCACGCCGATCACACCCGAGCGCTCGCCCTGGCGCCCGAAGGCGGTCATCGCGAGGCGGGCGAGGTCGCGCATGGCGCCGTCATTTCCCTCGGTGATCGCTCGGCGAATCGCCTCGCGGAGCTCGTCCAGGTCGATCCGCTCGCCTGCCCCCTCGAAGCGCTCGTCCTCGATCCCGCGCTCGAGCGCCTCGGTCTCGGCGGAGCGGAAGAAGTGGCGGTCGAAGAGGAGCTCGAAGATCCGCCGGTCCTCCTGTGACTTGGCGACCGTCGCGGCGAGCGACTCGCGGAAGTCGCGCTGGTCGGTCCAGCTCACCTCGTCGAGGGCGGCGAAGGCGTCGAGGATCTCGGAGGTGCCGACGGCGACCCCCTCTGAGCGGAGGTCCTCGAAGAAGGCGAGCAGGCTGCCCGCTGTGGTGGACATCGCCTAGGTGCCCGTGGACCGCGGCGGGGTGATGCCGGGAACGCCGTCTCCCTCCAGCTTCACGGCGACGCGCTCGGCGACCAGGTCGATGTCGGAGCGATGCTTCACGAGGATGCTCATCGACTGCTCGAAGGTCTCGCGGTCAATGTCGTCGGCGCCGATCAGGAGCAGCGTCCGCGCCCAGTCGATCGACTCGGCGATCGAGGGCGGCTTCTTCAGGTCGAGCTGGCGGACCATGTGAACGATCTCCACCAGCCGCCGCGCCAGCCCCTCGTCGAGCTCGGGCGCGTGCAGGCGCACGATCTCGAGCTCGCGGTCCACGGACGGGTAGTCGAGCCAGAGATAGAGGCAGCGCCGCTTGAGCGCCTCGGTCAGCTCGCGGGAGTTGTTGGAGGTGAGCACGACGATCGGCCGCGTGCGGGCCTCGATCACGCCGAGCTCGGGGATCGAGATCTGGAAGTCGGAGAGGACCTCGAGCAGCATCGCCTCGAACTCCTGGTCGGTCTTGTCGATCTCGTCGATCAGCAGGACGACGGCGTCCTCGGCGCTGATCGCCTCGAGCAGCGGGCGCGTGAGCAGGAACTCCTCGCCGAAGATGTCCCCTCGGGTGGCCTCCCAGGAGCCCTCGCCGTCTCCCTCCCCGCTGGATTCGGCCTGGATCCGCAGAAGCTGCTTGCGGTAGTTCCACTCGTACAGGGCCTTCGCCTCGTCGAGGCCCTCATAGCACTGGAGCCGCACCAGGCGGCGCTCGGTTGCGCGGGAGAGCGCCTTGGCGAGCTCCGTCTTGCCGACGCCCGCCGGCCCCTCGACCAGCACCGGCTTGCCCAGGCGCTGGGCGAGGAACGAGACCAGGGCGGCGGCTTCGTCGGCCAGGTAGCGCACCTGGCCGAGACCCTCGCGGACCTGGGCGACCGACTGCGGCTCGGGCTCCGGCATCTGGGGGATGATAGATACCGCCTCATGCTCGCCCTCGCGCTGCCCGACTCCCTGGGTCCCTATGCCGTTTTGCTGGCCGTGGGATTCGCGGTGGGCTGGTACGGCCATGGCGCCCGGAACAACTGGATCGTCGCCTTCGGGATCGTCGTGATCCTGGCCGCGATCGGGCTCCTCCAGCTGGCGATCGCCACCCACAACGGGAGGGCCCCGACGGGGTTCTGACGTGGGCGTCCTCGACGAGCTCGACCTGTCGCTGAAGCTCTCGAAGGAGGAGGAGTCCGATCGGCTCGAGAAGGCCTGGACCCGGCTCAGCCAGCTGCGACTCACCCTCGGCGGGCTGATCGGCGACGGTGAGCTGGGGCCGGCGGTCTGCGTGGTCTTCGAAGGAGGCGACGCCTCGGGGAAGGGCGGAGCGATCAAGCGCCTCGTCGCCCAGCTCGATCCGCGCCATGTGCGGGTCGTGCAGTTCGCCGCGCCCAGCCACGACGAGAAGCGCCACCATTTCCTCTGGCGCTTCTGGCCCTCCTTGCCGGGTTGGGGCGGGATGGCCGTCTTCGACCGCTCCTGGTACGGAAGGGTCCTGGTGGAGCGGGTCGAGGGGTTCGCGACGAAGGAGGAGTGGGAGCGCGCCTACGACGAGATCAACGACTTCGAGCTCGGCCTCGCCCAGGAGGGAACCATCCTGATCAAGTTCTGGCTGGAGGTCTCGCCCGAGGAGCAGCTCAAGCGCTTCAAGGCCCGCGAGAAGGACCCGCTCAAGGCCTGGAAGCTCACCGATGAGGACTGGCGCAACCGCGACAAGCGAGACGCCTACGACGCCGCGGTCGGGGACATGGTGGCCCGGACGAGCATCGAGCCGCACGCCCTCTGGCAGCTGATCCCGGGCGACTCGAAGCACTACGCGCGGGTCGCGGTGGTCGAGACCGTGATCGCCGAGATCGAGAAGGGCATGCGGCGCCACGGCCTTGAGCCGCCCGAGCCGATCGAAGAGGATTGAGCGGAGGGAAGGAGGGAGATGGGAGGCCGATCAGACGGGCTCGCGGTGGGCGCGGGCCAGGGCGAGCGCATCCGGAGCCCGCTCGGGGGCGACATCACCTTCATCGTCAGGGGCGAGCAGTCGGACGGGGCGCTCGCGGCGCTGGAGGCGATCAACCGGCCCGGCGACGGGCCTCCGCTGCACGTTCACACTCGCGAGGATGAGACCGTCTACGTCCTCGAGGGCGAGTTCCGCTGGAAGCTGGGTGACGAGGTCAGCGTCAGCGGCCCGGGCTCCTTCGTCTTCATCCCGCGCGGGGTTCCTCACACCTGGCAGGTCATTGGCAAGGGCGACGGGAGGATGCTGGTCACCTTCTTCCCGGCGGGGATGGAGGGCTTCTTCGAGCGGCTCTCGTCCATGTCCGAGTTCGACCTCGACACCTTCACCGCCGCGGCGAAGGAGCACGGCATGGAGGTGGTCGGACCGCCGCTCGCGGTCTCAGATCCGCTCTGAGGCGCCAGTGGAGTCGCGTCCGTCCCAGGAGGGCGGGTTGTCACCGTGCCGGTGGACGATCTTCCATTCGCCGTGCTCCCGGCGGTAGACATGCGTGGAGCGGACGACGATCTCCTCGGGCTCGCGGCCCGCGACCGAGCCCGTGAACCGCTCGTAGCCGACGGCATAGGCCATATCCCCGATCACATCGGCGACCTCCACCTCGTATCGATAGCCGGTGACGTCCGAGAACCTCGCGGCGATCCAGGGAAAGAGCTCGCTCAGCTCATCCCATCCGGAGGTGAACATGCCGATGGCGCCGAACAGCGTGACCGGGTCGTGGTGCGACCAGAGCTCCATGCGCGGGCCGGCATCCCCCTGATGGAAGGCAGCCTCGGCCTCCGCCTGCCTGGCGAGGAACTCGCGGAAGTCGTCCGGGATGGCCATCCGCGGCGACCCTATCCGCCTGGACGGATCAGTCGGTGACCCGCGGGTGATGCGCGCGCTCGCGAGGCCGCATCCGCAGGCCCGCGGCGACGATGACCACCGCGCCGGCGAACGCGACGAAGATCGCGTAGTGCAGGTCGTAGGGCTCATCGTGGCCGGCGAGGGTGAACCTCGGCCGGTCCGCGATCCGGTAGAGCACGATCACGGCCGCCCAGCAGCCGGCCGCCACGAACAGGCTCCACTCGCGGAGCGGGCGGGGCGGGACGTATCCGCCGCCCCCCTTGAGCGCCAGGAAGACGGTGGCCGCCGCGACCAGAACGAGAGCTCCCTCCGCCCAGCCGAAGGCGCCGACTCCGGTCAGGACGAGATCGTTCGAGATCGGCGACTGGTACCAGGGCAGGACGAGGCTCCCCACCAGCAGCGCCGCCCCGATCACCGCGATCCGCTCGTTCGGGCCCAGGCCGCGGAGATCGTCGAGGAGGCTGTTCCGCGGCTTCGCCATCAAACGGGTCGCCCTCGGCTGTCGCCTGCGGGCACCCTCGCATTACAGCGGCTCGCGGCCACCGTAACCGCCCTCGAGCTCGTGCCAGTGGGCGACCTCGTCCTCGCCGAGCTCCCAGCACAAGTAGATCTCCCGGCCCCCCGAAAGGGCGGGAAAGTCGACCAGCCCCCTGTCGATGTCCCGCAGGACGATCCCGGCGCGCTCGACGGTCTCGAGCATCCGCCTGACCTCGAGGAAGGCCACCCCGACCTGCCGGCCCTCCTCACCGCCGCCGTTGGTGGGGGCCGCTTCGGAGAGGGCCTCGTGGGCCTCGGTGTCGGTGAGCTCGTCCTTGGACTCCCGCAGCTGGGTGAGCAGGGCGGTCAGCCGAGGCAGCAGAGCGTTCGCCTCGTCGCGGGTGAAGTGGCGCTCGTGGACGAGCTCGGTGCCCTCGTCGGTCACGCCCTGGCCGCCGTCCGGGCACCCAGTCGCTCCCGGAGGAGGCGGGCGTCCGCCTCGCCGATCGTCCGCAGCTGGCCCTGGAAAGCGAGGTGCCAGTGGTCGGGAGGCCACTTCCGGATGTGTTCGAGATCGGTGACGAGCTCTTCGGCGGGGACGAAATCCTCCTCGCGCAGCACCAGCACCGGCTCCGCCTCGACGCGCCATGGATACGGCTCGGGCTTCTTCTTCTTTCCCTGGGGCCAGATCGGCGTGCGGTCCTCGAACATCTCGGACCGGACCCGGGCGATGCCGCCGAATGCCTGCACGCCGGTGACGTAGAAGAAGATCTCGTCGCCCGGCTCGAACTCCTCGGCCTGGCGGCGACGGCGCTCCTTGAAGCCGATCACGTCGAAGCCGCGCTCGACGTTGATCCGGAAGTTCTCGAGCGATCCGGTGAGGATCCAGTTGGTGAGGCGCTCCTCTGCCACGGATCGATTCTATGAAGCCCTGTCGCGGACGATGGCGCGACGCAGCCCGTCGAGCGTCTGATCCACGGTGCGGCGCAGATAGCCCTTCGTATGCAGCATCCCCACCGCCCGGCTCTGGATGCCGGGATGCGGATCGACACCCAGCTCGAGCTCAGTGAAAGTGCCGCCCCGCGCAGGGGTGAGCAGCCAATGCGAATAGAAGCCGTACTTCTGACATTTCATGCGGATTTCGTGCATGTCCTCGAGCTGGTCGACCTTGAAGGTGGTCGTGTCCTTCAGGCCCAGGGGTCCGCGGCTGGTGACCTCGAAGGTCGAGCCCTTCTCGATCCTGGCGGGCGCACCGGTGACGGCAAGCACGTCTTCGCTCCAGTCGGGACCGCGCTCGGGATCGCTCAGCATCTCCCAGACCCGCTCGACCGGGGCATCGATGATCGCCTGCTGCTTCCAGGACGCCATCAGGAGGGAACGGCTTCCCGCGCGCGGGCGGCGAGAGCGGGAGCACCGAGCTCCTCGTATTCGGAGGCGGCCGCGTCGAGCAGCTCGCCCCCCGCGCCGGGATCCGACTCGAGCAGCAACCTGCCGCGCAGCATCGAGCAGCGGGCCGCGTCGAGCGGGCGACCGAGATCGAGCCAGCGCCGCCGGGCCTCCTCGAACGCCATCTGGGCGGACTCGGGCGCCTCGGCCGTCGCCCCCGCGGCCTCCGCCTTGGCCGCCTGCCCGACCGGATAGTGCAGGCGTCCCGCCAGCCTCTCGGCCTCCTCGGCCGCGGCGCGAGCCGGCTCGTCGCGGCCGGCCAGCGCCAGGGCGATCGCCCGCGCCGAGATGGCCTCCACCGACTGCGCGATCAGGCCGGCCCGCTCGCAGATGTCGAGCGCCTTGGCGAGCTCGGTCTCCGCCCCCGCCAGGTTGCCGCTGTCGCGGAGAGAGGCCGCGAGCCAGAAGAGCGCCGAGAAGGCGACCTCGGAGCGGCCCACCTGCTCGCCCTGCTCGTGGGCGCGCGTGTAGTAGCGGATCGCGTCGTCCCAGCGGGCGGCTCGCCAGCTGAGGATGCCGCGCATCAGGTCGGGGAAGCAGAGCTTGCCGTGCAGGCCCTCGCGCTCGGCCAGCTTTGAGCTCGCCTCGGTGGCACGCTCGACCTCCTCCCAGTCGGCGGCATGGACCGCGAGCTGGCCGAGCGAGGCGTGGAGCTCTACCTGCGAGGGGAGGTCACCGACCTCATGGGCGATCTCGAGCGCCTCACGGTAGGCGTCGGCGGCGCCCTCGTAGTCGGCCTCCGAGACCTCCAGGTGGTAGCCGAGCGTCTGCAGGGCTCGCACGGCCTCGGCCCGGTCGGACTCGCGGGCGAGCGCCACCGAGCGCTCCAGGTTCTCCCTCGCCTTCTCGGAGTCCCCGATCCTGCCGAAGACGCGCCCGAAGATCCCGTGGGCGCGACTCGCCGCCCTCGCCTCGTCCAGGCGCTCGGCGAGCCGCAGCGCCTTCTCGGAGGCGTAGATGGCGAGCATGTTGTCGCCGGTGTGCATGTAGAGGGAGGCCGCCTCCTCGTAGAGCCGCACCAGCTCGATGCACGGAGGGCCGTCCTTGAGCAGGTCGATCCCGCGCTGGTAGTTGTCGATCGACGCCCGGCGCTCGCCCTTGTGCCAGAGGGCCGCGCCGATCTTCCGGTGCAGGTCGGCGACCCGGGCGAGGTCCTCCTCGGCGCGGTGGTAGTCGAGGCAGCGCTCCCAGACGGTGACGGCGGCGTCCACGCGGCCCATCCGCAGCGCGACGTCGCCCTGCTTCTCGCCGATGCGCGCGACCACTGCGGGGTCGAGGGACTCCGAGATCTCGAGCGCGGCGGTATAGCGGTCGAAGGCCTCCGCGTTGGAGTAGAGAGCCGCCGCCGCGTCGCCGGCCGCCTCGAGCGCCTCGAGCGCCTGGCCCTGGAGCGCGGCGAGCTCGTCCGGCTCGAGCCCCGCCTCGGAGCCGAGTGCCGCCGCGCGCGCGTAGTGCTCGGCGATCAGCCCGATGACCCCGTCGGACCGCTCGCCGGCGCGCTCGCGCATGAACTCCGCGACCTCGACGTGCTTGCGGCAGCGAACCGACTTGGGGAGCATCGAGTAGGCGACGTCGCGGATCAGGACGTGCTTGAAGGCGTACTCCTGCTCCCCGGCGAGCCGGCTGCCGGTGCTCGGCACGAGCAGGTCCTTCTCCTCCAGCGCGTCGAGCGTCCGCCCCAGATCGAGGCCCTCCTCCTGGGCCGTCGCGGCGAGGGCGCCCTGCCAGAAGGTCTGGCCGACGACCGACGCGGACTGAAGCAGCCTGCGCTCCAGGCGGTCCAGCGAGTCGAGGCGGGCGGCGAGCAGAGACTGGACGGTGCCCGGGAGGGTGTCGGCGTCGGCGGTCTCCTCCTCCAGCAGGCGGTTGACCATCTCCTCGGCGAACAGAGGGTTGCCGCCCGAGCGCTCCGCAACCTGCGGGACCGCCTTGGTCGCGCCGTTTGGTCGGCGACGGTTTTTGTGGTCGCCGTTCATGGGGGTCATCAGGGCCTCGACCAGCTCGCGCGTCTCGTCGGCCGTCAGCGGCTCGAGCGAGATCGTCGTCGCGTTGCGGCGTCCGCCGCCCCAGTCGGGGCGCCGCTCCAGCAGTTCGTCGCGGCTCAGGCAGACGAGCAGGAGCGGGGCGCGGACCCAGCGCGCCAGGTGATCGATCAGGTCGAGCATTCCCTCGTCGGCCCAGTGGATGTCGTCGATCGCGAGCACCATCGGCTTGCGCCGGGCGATCGCCTCGACGACCGCGCGGGCCGCGGAGAAGAGCGCCTCGCGCATGCGCTGCGGGTCCTCCTCGGACGGCCGCAACTCCTCCGGGGGCTCGAGCCCGAGCGGGATGGCGAGCAGGGCGGCGTTGCGCTCGCCGGCGGACTCGTCGCCGAGCTCGCTCATCAGCTGGGTGACGCCGGAGCGGAGCTTCCCCCAGGCGGCCTCGGGAGCGTCGTCGTCGCGGATCTCGAATTCGTCCTCGAGCACCTCCGCGAGCGCCCAGTAGGCGATCCCGGCGCCGTACGGAGGACACTGTCCCCGGCGGATCGTGGGAGGCTCGTCCGCCGAGCCCAGGTCCGACATCAGCTCTCGCAGCAGCCGGGACTTGCCCACACCCGCCTGGCCGATCACGGTGACGAGGTGAGGACGGCCCTCCCGGTCCACCCGCTCGACCAGGGAGGAGAGCAGCCCCGCCTCCTCCTCACGGCCGATCAGCGGAGTCTGGGCACGCCCCGGCCCGCGTCGCGGCTCCGACAGGACGCCCGTCGCCTCCCACGCGGGCACCGGCTCCTCCTTGCCCTTCAGGTTGAGGGGCTCGAGGCGCTCGTAGGAGATCGCGTCCCCGGTGCCTCGGTAGGTCGGCTCCCCGACGGTGACGCTGTCGGGCCGCCCCGCCGCCTGCAGCCGGGCGGCGACGTTGACGGGATCGCCCATCACGGTGTAGCGGTCCCCCACGGCGCCCGCCATCACCTCGCCGGAGTTGATCCCGACGCGGAGCGAGAACTCGACCTCGTACTTCTCCTTGCTGATCCGGTTGGCCTCCTCCATCGCGCCCTGCATTGCGAGGCCGGCGCGCACCGCCCGCTCGGGATCGTCCTCGTGGGAGACGGGCGCCCCGAAGACGCCCATCACGTTGTCGCCGATGAACTTGTCGATCGAGCCGCCGAAGCGCTCGATCTCCTCGCCCAGGCGCCTCAACGTGCGATCGACGAGCGCCTTCACCGCCTCGGGGTCCATGCGCTCCGCCGCGGCGGTATAGCCCGAGAGATCGGCGAACAGGATGGTCGCCTGACGTCGCTCCTCGGGCGGCGCCTCCGCCGGCGCGGCCGGGGTGGGAGCTGCCGGGCCCGGGGTGGAGGCCGGCTCCGCGTCGGTCAGCGCCGTGCCGCACTCCATGCAGAACTTCGCGCCGGGCGGGTTCTCCGCCCCGCAGCTCGGGCACTGAGGCGCGAGCTCGGTGCCGCACGACATGCAGAATCGCGCGCGGTCGGGGTTCTCAGCGTCGCAGCTCGGACATCTTCTCCCCTCCATCGAGATGAGGATAGGACGCTGGAACCGGGGTGGAGGCTAGGGAGCTTGCGCTACCCTGCGGCGCCGCTTGACCCGGATTCGCCTCTCAGCCGTGCTCGCGCTCGCCCTTCTCTCCGCAGCGCTGCTCGCAGCCTGCGGCGGCGGCGGGGATGACAACGAGAACCCGCAGCAGGTCCTCACCCAGACCTTCAGCAACCCGACTCCGATCAAGAGCGGGAACTTCGACCTCGACGTGAAGATCGAGGCCAACGGCGGCGACAGCCCCGGCTCGCTGGAGGTCAAGCTCGGCGGCCAGTTCCAGGCTCAGGCCCAGGGCCAATTTCCGCAGTTCGACTTCGACGTCTCCCTGCGCGCGGAGAGCGGTTCGCAGACCATCTCGGGCAGCGGCGGGTTGACGGCCACGGGGAATCGCGCCTTCGTCAACATTCAGGGCACCGAGTACTCGGTGCCCCAGCAGCTGTATGACCGGTTCACCTCGAACTACGAGCGGCTTCAGAGCCAGGGGGGAGCGAACCCGCAGGCCGGCCTGCTGCAGAGGCTCAACATCGACCTGGCGCGCTGGCTCACCGACCTGAAGAACGAGGGCGTCGAGGACGTGGAGGGCCAGAAGACGATCCACATCTCCGGCAAGGCGAACGTGCCGCAGGTGGTCGACGACCTGAAGACGATCGCGAAGGACGCCGGCAAGTCGCTGGGCAGCGTCGACACCAGCCAGCTCAACCAGCTCAACA
>DATBHQ010000019.1:0-2419 GCA_036557385.1 Solirubrobacterales bacterium
ATGACCGCCTACATGGGCCCGCTTCGCAACCGCAGCGAGCAGCGCGACTACGTCAACTTCTACGCCTACCTCCACAGGGTGGTGGACGCGAAGATCGGCCGGGTGCTGATGGCCCTGGGGGATCCGTCCGACCCCGGCTCCCTGCGCTCACGAACGGTCCTGATGCGCTGCGCGGACCACGGCGAGATGGGGCTCTCCCACGGCGGGCTGCGTCAGAAGACGTTCAACGTCTACGAGGAGACGATCAACGTCCCGCTGGTGGTCTCCAACCCGCTGCTCTTCCCGGACGGGGCCGAGACCGATGCGATGGCGTCGCTGGTGGACGTGCTCCCGACGATGCTAGAGATGGGCGGGATCGAGGCGCCGGACGGCCTACGCGGGCGAGACCAGACGCCGGTGCTGGCGGATGCGGCGTCGCCGGAGCGGGAGCCCCTCGGCCTCTCGAAGGTGGATCTCTCGCCGGTGGCCGAGCACGCGGAGCCGGCCAGCTCGGTCCGCGACCACGTGCACTTCACCTACGACGACCACCAGGCGGGCACCGCCATGACGGAGGCCCCGGGCCAGCCGAACCGGATTCGCGCGATCCGCACGCCCGAGGCCAAGTACGCCTTCTACTTCGACCCCGAGGGACGGCGGCGCACCGAGTACGAGCTCTACGACCTGGAGCGCGACCCGCTGGAGGTCGACAACCAGCTCGGCGTTCGCTCAGGCGCACCGCGCAACAGGGCCGCCGGGGCGCTGCACCGCGAGCTCTCGGAACGCCTCCAGGAAGTGATGGAGGCGTGCCGAACGACCCCGGCTACCTACCGACCTTGAACTGCGAGCCCGACCCCTTGCGGTTGGGTCCGATGGCGACCATCACCGCGATGGTGAACGCCACGATCACGCCGAGGACGACCCACTGCGCCCAGTTCTCGATCGTCGCGAGCGCCGCCACTGAGAGGGCGACGCCGATGAGCAGCGCGATCACGGTGTAGACCGCAGCGCCCTTCTCGGATCCCTTGCGGATCCCCTCGCCGCCGGCCAGCAGGTCGCTGCGCTCGTACTGCGCTCGCTGGGTGATGTCGGTATTGGCCATGACTCCTTCTCCTCCTCAGTAGTTCGCTGAAGACCCTACGCGGCCGTCCGGTGGCGCTGCGTGAGCCTGGTCACAACGACCTCAACCGCGCCGGTGCGGGTTGACAGCGATCATGAACCCGATCACGGTCGCGATGATCGCCGCCAGGACGACCCACTGCGACCAGTTGTCGATCTCCTCGAAGGCGATCGCGGCGCCGACGATGCCGAGCACGATCGCGATCACCTCATAGATCTCCATGCCCACCCGGCTCGGGCCGCGACCGAAGAGCTCCTGGCGCGCCTCGTCCTGCGAGATCGATGCCGGTTCGTCGGAGCCGGGCAGGGCCATCGCTGGGTAGTGTCGCGCACAGGTGACCGCGCGCGCAACCGACGCCAGGTGACGACCGTCCGACTCGACATCGCCTATCACGGCGCTGGGTTCGCCGGCTGGGCCGCGCAGCCGGGCGTCCGGACGGTGCAGGGCGAGCTCGAGGCCGCGCTGGAGCGCGTCCTCGGGCACCGCACGCGGCTCACCGTCGCGGGCCGGACCGACGCGGGGGTGCACGCGTGGGGGCAGGTGGCGAGCTTCGCCCCGGCGGCGGACCCGCCCGCCGAGCTCGCACGGGCCCTCAGCTCGCTCACCGGGCCCGATCTGGCGGTCCTCGGCGCCGGCGTAGTCGCCGAGGGCTTCGACGCGCGCCGCGATGCCCGCTCCCGGACCTACTGCTACCGCGTGTTCGCCGAGCGGGCCGCCAACCCCTTCGAGGCCGGCGTCTCCCTGCATTGGCCCCATCGCCTTGACGACGGGGCGCTGGCCGCCTGCGCCGAGGCCCTGCTCGGCACCCACGACTTCACCGCCTTCACCCCGACCCAGACCGAGCACGTCCGCTTCGAGCGCGACGTCCTGCGCGCTGAGTGGCACGAGAAGCCGGCCGTTCTGGGCCCGGGGCGGGTGCTCGAGCTCTGGATCGAAGCCGACGCGTTCATGCGGAACATGGTGCGGGTTCTCGTCGGGACCATGCTCGAGGTCGGGGGCGGCAGGCGCTCCCCCGACGAGTTCGCCTCGCTGCTCGAGGGAGCGCCGCGGGAGCGGGCGGGGGCGACGGCGCCTCCACACGGGCTTCACCTGGTGAGCGTTCGGTACGGAGAGGGCGGCTAGGGGCCACCCTAGAATCGGTGCCCGGATGCGCGTTCTGATCACCAACGACGACGGAATCGGCGCCAAGGGCCTGAACGCCCTGCGCCGGGAGCTGATCGCGATCGAGGGCCTCGAGGTCCATGTGGTCGCGCCGAATTCCAACCGCAGCGCGACGGCGCGGAGCATCACCACCCGCTCGCCGCTCTGGGTCGAGGAGATCAG
>DATBHQ010000020.1:0-5236 GCA_036557385.1 Solirubrobacterales bacterium
GGCCTACAAGACCCCCATCTCCGCCGACCCGAGCACCCCCGGAATGAACATCCGCGACATGGTGCACGCGATGGAGCACGGCCGGATCGAGATCCACTACAGGCCGAGCCTGCCCGAGGCGCAGCAGCTGGCGCTGAAGGGAGTCTTCGACGACGACCCGAACGGCATGCTGCTCTTCCCCGACCCGGCGATGCCCTACGACGTCGCGGTCACGGCCTGGACGAACGAGGTGGTCTGCCCGAACTTCAACGAGGGCGTCCTCGACGTGATCCGCAACTTCCGCGACACCTACCGGGGCAACGGCCCCGAGCAGCAGATCCCGGTCGACCTGCCATAGATCCCGCATCCCCAGCCGGGGTGGCGGGTTACAAGTAGGGCGATGAGGAGGTGGGTCCTCACGGGGGTTTGCTTGGCGCTGCTCGGGGGCTTCGCCTGGGTCGCTGCGCCCGCGCTCTCGCTGCATCCGTACATGCCGGGCGGGGTCGACTTCGAGCGGGGGATCCCGAAGGCCAAGCGGATCTCGGGCAAGGCCGTGGCGGCGGCGCGCGCCGCTCACCCGCGTCATCGCCCGGCCCGCTGGGTCTCGCCGCCGGTGGAGGCGCCCCACAGCTTCGACCTGGTCGGCGTCGCCAGGGAGATGCGCACCGTTCAGATCAGGGTCCGTGACGACGGCGGCAGGTGGAGCGACTGGGTCTCCCAGGAGGACGGCAGCCCGATCTACGTCGGCGGCGCCGATCAGGCGCAGGTGCGCGCGACCTTCAAGCCGCGCGGCCGCCTGCACTTCGTGAACGTCTCCGGGACCGCGGGGGGCTTCGCCAGCAGCCTTCTCAACCGGGCGCGGGCGGCGATCAACACGGCGTTCATCTCGGTCGCCTCGACGCCGATCGCCGAGGCCATCGCTCCGAAGCCGCGCGTCGTCAAGCGTGCCGGCTGGGGCGCCGACCTCGCCAGCGGCGGCTGCCCCCCCAGGGAGGGGCCCGAGTACGGTGCGGTGCGGGCGGCGGTGATCCATCACACCGTGAACGCCAACGACTACACGCCCGAGGAGGCGCCCTCGATCGTGCTCGGCATCTGCCGCTTCCACGTCTACGGCAACGGCTGGAATGACATCGGCTACAACGCGCTCGTCGACCGCTATGGGACCCTCTATGAGGGGCGCGCCGGCGGGCTGAAGCGCCCCGTGGTCGGTGCTCAGGCGCAGGGCTTCAACTCCGAGACGACCTCGATCGCCTCAATCGGCGACCACACAACCGAGGCGCCGACTCCGAAGGCGCAGGCCTCGATCATCCGCTTTCTGGCCTGGAAGATGGCCGCCGACCGCGCCTACCCGGTGACGGGGACGGTGTCGCTCACCTCCGGCGGCGGACCGGAGAGCCGCTACCGCGCCGGGACCGTGATCACGGTCCCCCGGATCATCGGCCACCTCGACCTCGGCCTGACCGCCTGCCCGGGCGGGGCTCTGTATCCGCTGATTCCCCAGATACGCGCCGCGGTCCAGAAGCGGATCAAGCACTTCGCCAAGCGCAAGTGCAGGAAGGGCAAAAAGGGGAGGAAGTGCAGGAAGAAGCGTCGCCGGGCGCGGCACAGGGGACCGAGCGGCGGCACCGGCGCCTGAGTCGCTCAGCCTCGATAGGCGGGAAAGAACCCCTCGGGAGCCGCGCCGGCCGCCGCGCTGAGCTCCTCGTACGCCGCCGGGTCGCAGACGAGCTCGTGCGTGTGCCAGGGCGCCTCCGCATTGGCGAAGCCGCGCTTGAACTCGTCGAGCGAGTCGCCGGGCGTCACGCCGCCGCCGAGGTTGACCGGCAGGCCGAGCTCGCTCCCGTGGGCGATCATCGCCCAGAAGAGGTTCTTCATCGGCGAGTCAGGGAGCGCCTCGTCCGCCGTGCCGCCGAGGTAGTAGTGCAGGTAGCCGTCACTGACGACGGCGATGGCGCCGGCGAGCGCCGCCCCCTCCCGCTCGGCGAGGGCCAGCCAACTCGGGTCGCCTAGCAGCAGGCGCCCGAAGTAGCTCGTCGGGTAGAGGTAGCGCTCGGCCGCGCCCGTGCGGGCCATCGTCTCGCCGTAGGCGCGGTCGAACTCCCGCAGCTCGCCCATCTCCACCTCGCGGCCGGGGACGAGCCGGGTCTCCCACCCACGCCGCTCGTTGCGGCGGATCTGCTCACGCAGGCGCTTTCGCACGCCCCCCTCCCCCTCGGCGACGTGGACGCTGGATCGCACGCTGCCCCCGGCGAGACAGGAGCGCTCCCCGATCCGGTCACGCACGAAGATGCTGACCAGGCCGGTCCCCGACCAGTCGATTCCCGCCGGCTCCGGGGGGTCGTCCGTGGCCCGGTCCGCGCCCGGATAGCCGTAAGGGGAGATCGCGTCGAGCCTGTCCGTCCCCTCGATCGATCGGACGATCAGCGGGAGGTGGAGCTCGGCCTCCGCCTCGAGCGCGAGGGTGTGCGTGACCGCCTCCGCCTCCAGGAAGGACGGGGAGCGGAAGAACTGCCCAGCGTCCGCCGCCGCCGCGCCCTCGTCCTCGATCAGGCGGGCCCTCACCCGATCACTCATCGGGCGGTTCGGGCAGGTCCTCCCGGAAGCCGCCCCAGACCTCGACGTCGATCAGCTCGTCGCCGTGGCGCACCTGCCTGCGCAGAACGCCCTCCCTCGTCCAGCCGTTGTAGATCACGGCCTTCTTCGCCGCCTCGTTCGTCGCAGGGATGCGCCCGTAGACCTTGTGGGCGCCGAACTCCTCGAAGGCCTTCAGGTTGGTGAGCCGCTCGGCCTCCCGGCCGACGCCCTTGCCGCGGATCCGCTCGTCTCCCATGATCGCTCCCAGCTCCGGCGCCGTCTGGCGATGGAGGCCATAGAGAGCCGTGAAACCGACCGGCTCGTCGATCCCCTCCATCTCGACCGCCCACTTGCGATCCTCGGCCCTCGGATCCCCGGACTGCTCGATCGCGCGCTCGACCCAGCGCGTCGCGTCCTCCTCGCTGAACTCGCCGTCGCGATGCTCGAGCAGGTTGGCGGTGGCCGCCGGCGAGTTGAACCAGCGGCGGACCGCCTCGGCGTCCTCCGGGCGAAAGTCCCGCAGCGTGACGCCGCGCGCCATCAGCCCTTGCCCGCCCGCTCACGCTCCGCCGCCTGCCGCAACGGGGAGTCCGGCGAGGAGCCGGCGTATGGATCGCCGGCCACGTTGCCGGCGCCGCCGAGCAGAGCTCCTGGAGTCTTCGCGAGGATCCGGAGGTCGAGCCAGAGCGAGCGGTGCTCGACGTACCAGACGTCCAGCTCGATCCGCTCCTCCCACGGGATCCCCGCCCGTCCGTGGATCTGCGCCCACCCGGTCACGCCGGGACGCAGGTCGAGGCGGCGGAGCTGGCGCGGGGTGTAGAGCTCGACCTGGGCGGGCAGGGTCGCCCGCGGGCCGACGATCCGCATCTCCCCGCGCAGCACGTTGATCAGGTTGGGCAGCTCGTCCAGCGAGTAGCGGCGGAGGAAGCGGCCGGAGCGGGTGACGCGCGGGTCCTCGGCCGTCACCGCCGTGCCGACCCCGACCGGGTCGGCGCCCTGGCGCATCGTGCGGAGCTTGAAGAGCTCGAAGATCAACCCGTCCTTGCCGACGCGGCGCTGGCGGTAGAGGACCGGGCCACGGGATTCGAGCTTGATCGCGATCGCGGCGGCGAGCAGCAGCGGCGATAGGAGCACGAGGCCGGCGATCGCGATCGCCAGGTCGGCAGCCCGCGGGAGACCCTTCTTGGGGCGCACCGGGGGCTCCGGCACGTCCAGGCGCTGCTGGGCGGCGCTCGGCACCCTGCCGTCGGTCCGGCTCACCGCGTCCCCTCGACCTTCTCCCAGCCGATCGGCACGGCGCCGGCGCGGAGCCGGTCCCAGAGCCCGACTGCGATCGAGGCGGTCACGGTCACGTAGTAGTAGGCGATCCGGAGCGGCAGGACGGGGATGAAGCTCCCGAGGGCCGCGCCCGCCAGCAGGGCGAGCTGCAGGGCCATCGTGGCGATGTAGACCCAGCCGTGGGAGAGCAGCGGGATGTTGACCGCGAAGGCGATCAGGTGAAGCCAGGGCGTCAGGTAGCGAAGCAGGCGGTGCGAGTAGATCTCGAGGGCGTAGGCGGGGCCGTAGCCGCGCGGGCTGAGCATCCCCCAGCGGAGCATCACGTCCCAGAGCCCCCACATCATCCGGCGCTTGCGCTTGAACTCGCCCTCGACGGTCGGCGCCATCTTCTCCTCCGCGACCGCGTCAGGCTCATAGACGGCGCGCCAGCCGCGCTTGGTGAGCTCGAAGGGAAAGCCGATGTCCTGCCCGCGGCTCGGGTCGAGCTCGATGTAGGCCTCGCGACGGACCGCGTAGATCCCGCCGTTGCCGGCGGTGATTCCGGCGAGCCGGGTCTCCATCGAGCGGACCGCCATCTCGTAGCGCCAGTAGAGCCCCTCCTGGTTTCCGCCCTGCCCGCCCTCGAAGCGGACCTGGCCGCAGGCATAGCCGACGCGCTCGTCGGCGAAGCGGTCGACGAGCCGCCGCAGGGCGTCGGGGCGCCAGTAGCTGTTGGCATCGGAGAAGGCGAGGATCTCGCCCGTCGCCTCGTTGACGGTCGCGTTGAGCGCCGCCACCTTCCCGCCGCGCGGCAGGTCGAGCACCTGGTCCGCGCCAGCCGAGCGGGCCAGCTCGACGGTGCGGTCCGAGGAGCCGTCCGAGGCCACGATCACCTCCAGCAGGTCCGCGGGATAGTCGAGCGCCCGGGCGTTGGCGAGCTTGCGCTCGATCACCTGCTCCTCGTCGTGCGCGGGGACGATCAGGGTGACGCGCGGGAGCTGCCCGGCAGGCTCGGGCCGGTCGCCCCGCTCGCCGAGGACGGCAACCAGCGCGCGCAGCAGGAGCGGATAGCCGAGGTGCGCGTAGACGATCAGGCCCGAGGCCACCCAGAAGACGATTTCGAGCGCCATCAGCGGGGATTATCGGCGGAGCAGATCCCGGTAGAGGGCCACAGTTGCCTCACCGATCCGCTCCCAGGAGTAGGTGGTGGCCGCCGCCCGCGCGGCGGCGTCGGCGAGCTCGTCGCGGGCGGAGCGGTCGGCGAGCAGCTCGCGCAGCGCCTCCGCCAGGGCGTCCGGATCCTCGGGCGGGACCAGCCGCGCCGCCCCCTGCTCCGCGACCTCCGGGAAGCCCCCCACCGAGCTCAGCACGAGCGGGCGGCCGAAGGCAAGCGCGGTGTAGAGGACGCCCGACTGCTCGATGTTCC
>DATBHQ010000021.1:0-13028 GCA_036557385.1 Solirubrobacterales bacterium
CGCCGGACTGGTCGCCTTCGAGGTCCCGGGCGGCGACCGCTACTCCCAGGCCCAGGGAGTCACCAGCACCCGGCCCGGCGGCATCGACGCGAAGGCGACCGATGTCTTCCTGATCGACCTCGACGAGTTCCTGCCGGTCCCTGACACCTACGCCCACGCGCTCGCTGCCTCGTTCACGACGGCCGTCTCCGAGATCCCGATCCCACTCGATCTCCTCGGACCGCTCGCCCAGCTGGGCGAGAAGCTCGCCCCCCAGATGGACGACGCCCTCCGCTCTCTGACGGGGAGCGACACCTCCGTCCCGCTCTCCCTGGTGATCGCGCTGATGCTCAACTTCCTCGCCACGGAGGTGAAGCCGGCATCGGTGGTGGGGCCCATCCCCACCTCGCCCTTCGCGAACCTCTCCTTCGCCGACAAGGCGAGGGCCTTCGAGGCGCTGGAGGCCGCTGACTCGAACCTGCTGGCGACACTCGACAGGAACGCGCCCGAGCCGCTGCGGGGCTCGCTCTCGGGGCTGCTCAAGTTCGTCGGCGGCGCCCTCCAGGAGTTCGGTGCCTATCTCTCCTACACCGAATGGGGCGTCTACGACCCACGGACCAAGACCGTCAGCCGGCGGCCGGTCGGCTGGGATCTCTCCAACTACATGCCGGGGCGGACCACTCCGGCCGACGGCTGGGACGAGCTCATCGGCTACTTCGAGGGGCGCCAGAGCACCTCGACGGATCCGAGCGTGGGAGGCCCCTAGATGCCCGACGTGATCGTGATCGGCGCGGGCGGGGGAGGCCCCGTCGTGGCGAAGGAGCTCGCCGGCCGCGGCCTCGACGTCCTCGTGCTGGAGGCGGGCCCCTGGTTCCGCGATCCCGAGAACGAGTGGTCCAAGTTCGAGCACGACTCCAACGATCCCGTGACCGGCTACTTCCGCTTCGGCCCGGGGGACCGCTCGAAGCCATGGTGGTTCCGGGAGACGCCGCAGAACTCCTTCCTCTGGCAGCTCGCGGGTGTCGGCGGGACGACCCAGCACTACTACGGCAACTGCCCGCGGGCGCAGCCGGGCGTCTTCGAGGGCTACGGCGGCACGGACGCCGGAGCGTTCGACACCCACAAGTTCCCCTTCCCGTACCGGGAGCTGATCCCTTACTACGAGTGGGTCGAGGCGACGCTGCCCGTCCAGACCGCGGCGATGGGGACCAAGGAGCAGCTCTTCTTCGAGGGAGCCCAGGGGATCGGGCTGCCGGTCAACGCGACCAAGGACATCAGCCGGAACTCCTTCCGTCCCCAGGAGAACGCGATCCTCCAGCCGCAGGGGACCGCCGGCAAGACCCGCGACTCCTCGCAGCTCACCTTCCCGCAGGCCCAGGGCTGCACCTTCTGCGGCTACTGCTTCGAGGGGTGCGTGGAGCCGCGGAGGGCGCCGCGCAATCTGAAGGCGAAGCGCTCCACCGACAACTCATACGTGCCGATGACGCTCACGGCGGACGCCTGGGCGCCGGGCGGCAAGCCGGTGACACTGCTCCCCGACTCCTACGTCGACGAGATCATCTCCGAGCAGACCGCCACCGGCGGGACGCGCGCGACCGGCGTCCGCTGGCACGACACCAACACCGGCGAGGCCCACACGGAGACCGCCCCGGTGATCGTGATGGCGGGCGGGTGCACCGAGGACCCGCGCCTCTATCTGAACAGCGGGCTGCCCAACCCGAACGACTGGGTCGGCCGCGGCTACACCGACCACTACTTCGACTGGGTGATCGGCGTCTTCGACGAGTACACGGGCAGCTCCAAGGGCGTCGGGTCCTCGGCGCGCTGCGACTTCCCCGGGCACGGCGGGCTGGAGAACGTCGGCCTCCCGCCGGGCCTGCAGGCGTTCAGCATGGCCTTCTCCGACTCCGGGATCCAGGGCCACTACGACAACGGCCGCGGCTTCACGGGCGCCTGGGACGGCAAGACCGGCCGGGTCCCCGGCGACGAGCTGAAGGAGATCCTCTCCGACGTGGACAGGCTGCTCAACGCCCTGGTGATCACCGACGACGACGTCGAGGCCCAGAACCGCGTCGTCCGCTCCGCGCTCCCAGGCGACGAGCAGGGGCCGATCCCGAAGGTGATCTTCAACCAGCGCCGGCGCTCCGCCCGGACGCAGGCGAACCGCGAGTACTGCGCCGATCAGGCCGCCAAGCTGATGCGGGCGGCCGGCGCGAAGCGGGTGATCCGGCTGGACTGGCCGCCGCTCATCCTGCACGTCCAGTCGACGATGCGAATGGGCTCGGACCCGGCCGACTCGGTGCTCGACTCGAACGCGGAGGCCCGCTTCGTCGAGCGGCTCTTCGTCGCCTCGAACTCAGCGCTCTCCAACTGCCTGGGCGGCCCCAACCCGACCGTGACGACCCAAGCGCTCGCCACGCGGACGGCCGAGAAGATCGTCCAGAAGTACTTCGACGGGGAACCCTGGGTGGGCACGGAGTCGCCGGTGAGCTCGATCGACGACCGCGTCACGCAGGCGGTCATCGACCGAGGGCTGTAGCGGCCACCAGGCCGCCTTCGAGACCGTGTGACTGTTTGCACTGTGCTGTGCGCGCGAATGCGCGATGATCGGCCGAGGAGAAGGAAGCGTCGATGGCGATCAAGAGGGAAGGACCCCCAGCGCCGGCGGCCGATCTGCACGCTGCCGAAAGGGAGCTGGCGCGCAAACTGACACGCGTCGGAGACGACCTCGCGCGCGAGGAGGAGACGTCCGAGAGGCGGGCCAGCAGGCCGGAGACGCGCTACGCGAGGAGCGGCGACCTGAGCATCGCCTTCCAGGCGGTCGGGAGCGGGCGCGATGTCGTCTTCGTCGCCGGAACGGTGTCCCATGTCGAGCTCGGCTGGGAGGACCCCCCGACGGCCCCCGTTCACCGCAGGCTGTCCCGGTTCGGGCGCCTGATCACCTTCGACAAGCGCGGTGTGGGTCTATCCGATCGCACGACGGAGCTGCCCACGCTCGAGCAGCGAATGGATGACGTGCGCGCGGTGATGGACGCTGCCGATTGCGAGCGGGCCGCCGTGGTCGGAATGTCCGAGGGCGGCCCGATGGCGTTGCTCTTCGCGGCCACCTATCCCGAGCGCGTGAGCGCGCTCGTGCTCTGGGCCACCTTCGCGCGAATGTCATGGGCGCCCGACTATCCGATCGGAATCGATGTCCAGGAGGCGGAGGCCGCCTGTGATCAGATCGAGAAGGCCTGGGGACACGGCCGCGTGATGCCGCTGATCTCGACCCAGGACGCCCCGGACGACGAGGCCACCCGGCGGCGCTTCGCCCGCTTCGAGCGCAGTTCGGCGACCCCGGCGATGGCCGCGGCGGCCAACAGATTCGGCCTGTACATCGACGCGCGAGAGGCGCTGGGCGCGATTTCCGCGCCGACCCTGGTCATCCACCGCACCGACGACCCGCTGGTCAACGTCGCACACGGCCGCTACCTGGCCGAGCACATACGCGGAGCCCGGTTCTCCGAGTATCCGGGGGACTTCCACGAGAGCGCGATGGGCGAGGACGAGGAGGTGCTGGACGAGATCGAGGAGTTCCTCACCGGCACCCGGCAGGAGCACGGCATCGACCGGGTCCTGAAGACGATCCTGTTCACCGACATCGTCGGGTCGACCGAGCGGGCGGTGAGCATGGGCGACCGGCGCTGGCACGAGGTGCTCGATGCGCACGACACCGCTGTGCGTGGGGAGCTGGAGCGGTTCCACGGGCAGGAGGTGAAGACGATCGGCGACGGCTTCCTTGCGGCCTTCGACGGACCGGCTCGGGCGATTCGGTGTGCGCAGGCGATCACCGATAGGGCCGCGGACATCGGGCTCGAGCTGCGAGCCGGGTTGCACACCGGAGAGTGCGAGGCGCGCGGCGACGATCTCGCCGGCATCGCGGTGCACATCGGGGCGCGCGTCGGCAGCCTCGCCGGTCCCAGCGAGGTGCTCGTCACCAGCACCGTTCGCGACCTCGTGACGGGTTCGGGCGTGGAGTTCCAGGACCGCGGCAGGCACGAGCTGAAGGGGATCCCCGGCGATTGGCAGCTGCTCGCCGTCGCCCCGGGATCCCGCCCGATTTGAGCCCTGTCCCCGGCGGACCGATGTGAAACGGCAGGAAACCGGCCGCTCACGGCGTAGTCGTTCCCGTCAGGCCGAGGTCGGCGGGCGTCTAAGCTTCGAGCGAGGAAGGAGCCGGCCGGGCGAAGCGAGACCGAGGGAGTAATCCGCTGGCACGTCCCACCGAATCCAACGAGCAACTCCTCTGCAGCTTCTGCGGCAAGTCGCAGAGGCAGGTGAAGAAGCTGATCGCCGGTCCCGGCGTCTACATCTGCCACGAGTGCATCGATCTCTGCAACGAGATCATCGACGAGGAGCTCACCGCTCCGCCGACGTTCGAGCTCGAGAACCTCCCCAAGCCGCGGGAGATCTACGACGTCCTCCAGGAGTACGTGGTCGGACAGGAGGGCGCCAAGCGGGCGCTGTCGGTCGCCGTCTACAACCACTACAAGCGCGTCCAGATGTCGTCTGCCCCGGAGCAGAGCCCCGAGGAGATCGAGCTGCAGAAGTCCAACATCCTGCTGCTCGGCCCGACCGGCTGCGGCAAGACGCTGCTCGCCCAGACCCTTGCCAAGATCCTCAACGTCCCCTTCGCGATCGCCGACGCCACGGCGCTGACCGAGGCCGGCTACGTCGGCGAGGACGTCGAGAACATCCTCTTGAAGCTGATCCAGGCCGCGGACTTCGACGTGAAGAAGGCCGAGACGGGGATCATCTACATCGACGAGATCGACAAGATCGCCCGCAAGGCCGACAACCCGTCGATCACCAGGGACGTCTCGGGCGAGGGTGTGCAGCAGGCGCTGCTGAAGATCCTCGAGGGGACGACGGCCTCGGTGCCCCCGCAGGGCGGGCGCAAGCACCCGCACCAGGAGTTCCTCACGATCGACACCGCCAACATCCTCTTCGTCTGCGGCGGCTCCTTCGGCGAGCTCGATCACGTGATCGAGAAGCGGATCGGCAACCACGGTGTCGGCTTCGGCGCCGAGGTCACCTCCGCCGCCGACAAGGACACCGGCGAGTACTTCGAGCAGGTGCTCCCGGAGGACCTGATGGAGTACGGCCTGATCCCGGAGTTCATCGGGCGCCTGCCGGTCGTCGCCGCGATCCACCAGCTCAGCCGTGACGACCTGATCACGATCCTGACCGAGCCGCGCAACGCGCTCACCCGTCAGTTCCGGCGCTTCTTCCAGTTCGACGACATCGACCTGGTCTTCGCGCCCGACTCGCTCAGCGCAATCGCCGACAAGGCGCTCGAGCGTGAGACCGGCGCCCGCGGCCTTCGCTCGATCCTCGAGGAGACCCTGCTCGACGTGCAGTTCGAGCTGCCCTCGCGCGGCGACGTGCAGAAGTGCGTCGTCACCAAGGAGACGATCGAGAAGGGCCAGCGGCCGATGCTGGTCACCGACGCCACCGGCGAGCACGAGATCGTGCTCGAGGACCCGGCGCTCGGCGAGCAGACGGCGTAGACGCGGGCCTGGCGGGGCGAGATACTCGCCCCATGCCTCAGGACAACGTCCAGCTCGTGCTGGACGGGTATCGGCGCTTCAACGCCGGGGAGAGCCGGCCGGAGCTCTGGTTCTGGCACGAGGACGCGGAATTCCATGCATCACGCAATGATCCCGACGCGGCGGTTCATCAGGGGCTCGATGCGATCAGGGGACAGTTCGCGAGCTGGTTCGATGCCTATCCCGACCTGCGGGTGGAACCGATGGAGGCGAGGGGCAATGGCGACATGGTCTTCCTCTGGGTTCGCTTCAGCGGTCATGGAGCCGAGAGCGGAATGCCGATGGAGATGGAGCTCGCGCACGTGATCACGATGCGCGACGGACGGGCCGAACGGATGGTCGAGTACACCGACCGCACGGAGGGCCTGGCCGCCGCCGGGCTTTCCGAATAAGACCGATGGCCGAGGAAAGGGCGGCTCCGGTGTTGAACGCGGTCAAGGCGTTCAACGAGGGCGGCGTCGAGCCGGCTCTCGCCTTTTTCGACCTGAACCTGGAATGGGTTGCGCCTCCTGACTGGCTGGAGGACCGGCTCTACGAGGGACACGATGGGCTGCGGCGCCTGTCGGCGTTTTGGACGCAGCTTTTCGACGATTACTGGCTCGAGCCCGAGCGCTCGATGGACGTAGGGGAGGACGAGGTCGTCCTCCTCCTTCATCAGCGGGGACAGATCAAGGGAAGCGGCGATCCAGTTGACCAGGATGTTGGCTGGCTTGCGCAGATCCGAGACGGGCTGGTCACGCGGGTGAACATCTACTTCTCCTGGGAGGAGACGCTCGAGGCTGCCGGGCTCTCGAAGTAGGCACCTCCTATCCTCTGAGCGATGAGCACGCGATCGTCCCGCGAGCCCGTTGAGGCGGTGAGGCACCAGCTGCGGCCCCTGTTCGACCAGGTGGTCGTCAAGGAGCTGGACCAGGACCGGATGCGCCGGTCCGGGCTGGTCGTGCCGCAGGGCATCGACGAGCCGCCGCCCCAGCAGGGGATCGTGCTGGCCGTCGGGCCAGGTCTCGACTGGTGGGAGGGCGCCGGCGTCGAGATGCCGGTGCAACCCGGCGACCACGTCGTCTTCCCCTCGGCCGCCGGCGTCTGGGTCGAGATCGACGAGGAGCGGCTGCTCGTCTGCCGCGTCGGCGAGATCCTCGGCGTGCTCGAGTCGCTGCAGGAAGAGCCGGGCTAGAGCCGCTCGAGCGCCTCCGCGGCCGCGCGCTGGCCGGAGCGGACGGCGCCGTCCATGTAGCCGTACCAGTAGTCGGAGGTTTCGGCGCCCGCCCAGTGGATGCGCTTGAAGGGTGCGCGCAGGGCAGTGCCGTGGGCCGTCAGGGCCCCGGGCGGCAGGTAGCCCTCGTAGCAGCCGCGGGTCCAGGCCTCGTGGGTCCAGTTCATCTCGAAGTACTCGCGCGGATGGCGGGCGGCCTCACCGAAGTAGGTCGCGAACGCGCTCAGGACGGCGGCCTTTCGCTCACCGGCCGGGCGGCGCTGGTAGTGCCGCGCGGCGGCGCCCTCGATGAAGCCGAGGAGGACCCCCGGCGTGCCGTCCGGTGGGGAGTTGTCGAAGGTGACGCGGACCGGCCCGTCGAGCGCGACCGCCTGACCGGTGAGGCCCGAGTCCCGCCAGTAGGGCCGGTCGTAGACGGCCTGGCACTTGATGGTGGTCCCCTGCGGAAAGCGCTGGAGAAGGGCCCGGCGGTCCGCTGGAAGGTGGGGGTCGTAGTGGATCTCGGCCGTGACCACCGGCGGCCCGGTGACGATCACCTGCTTGCCGGAGGCCGTCAGGTTCTTGGTGAAGATCCGGACGCCGCGGCGGTGCTGCTCGATCCGGCGAACCGCCTGCTTGAGCAGGATCCTCTTCCGCCCGATCCGCTTCGCCAACCGCTTCGAGATCACCTGCGAGCCGCCGATGAAGCGGCTGTCCTGGGCCCCGTCGGGCACATTGAAGAGCCGGTTCAGGTCCGGTGGCGTGGTCTCGTTCGTGCCGGAGGCGATGTAGAAGAGGGTGAAGAGGAGGGAGAGGTCACTCGGCTCCGCGGCGAAGACGGCGCCGATTCCGGTGTCGAACAGGGCCCGGGCGTTGGGCACCTGCAGGTTGGCCTGCTTCCAGGTCTCGAGGGTCTGGCCGTCCCATCCGGGCGCATCCCGCGCGGTCCAGGGCGCCGCCACCGGCACGGTGGCGGCCATCGAGTTGAGGTTGTTGACGGCGACGAAGACCTCGCCCACCGCGCTCGGGTCCGGCGGGATCGGACCGAGCGGGCCGCCCGACTGATAGGGCGTGAGCGAACCGTTGGCCCAGTAGACGTTGTTGCCCTCGTTGTAGGTCTTGAAGGTGCCCACGCCGAGCTCGGCGGCGAGCGCCATCAGGTGGTCCTGCGTAGGACCGACCCATTCCCCGCCGACCTCGGCGATCTTGCCGCCGCCGATCTTGTGGTTCAGCGTGCGGCCGCCGACCCGGTTTCGCGCCTCGAGCACCAGCACGGAGTGTCCGCCGCGGAGAACCTCTCGCGCCGCGGTCAGTCCCGCCAGCCCGGCGCCTACGACGATCACGTCCGCGCGGCGCCTGCGCCGGCGGTTCCTCGGCTTCCGGTTCTTGGCCTCCTCGGCTTTCGAGCCGAGCGCGCCCTGCGGCAGATAGCCCCCGAGGGCCGCCCCGGCCGCGGCCCCGGCACCGGCGCCGATGAAGCGCCGTCTGCTCAGTCTTCGGTTCTCCCTCTCTCCTTCTCCCATGCCCGGCAGTCTGCCTGTTCCGGCGATCGGTCGCCGCCTGACCGCAATTAACATCGCCCAGATGGACGCGAGGCGCCGCCAGACTCTCGAGGAGACGACGCGCTGGGACCCCGGCGCGGTCGAGCAGCGCGTCTTCGAGCGCTGGATGGAGGGCGGCTGGTTCCATCCTCCGGCGGAGGGGAGGGCGGCCGAGAACTACTCGATCGCGATCCCTCCCCCCAACGTCACCGGCGCCCTCCACATGGGGCATGCCCTGAACGGATCGGTTCAGGACGCCCTCATTCGGCTCAACCGGATGCGGGGGCGCAACACGCTCTGGACCCTCGGCACGGACCACGCCGGGATCGGGACGCAGGCGGTGGTCGAGAAGGAGCTCGCCGGCGAGGGCATCTCCCGCCAGGAGATCGGCCGGGAGGCGTTCACCGAGCGGGTCTGGGCGTGGAGGGAGCAGTACGGCTCGACGATCATCGAGCAGTACAAGCGGCTCGGTGCCTCCTGCGACTACGAGCGCGAGCGGTTCACTCTGGACGACGGGTACGTGAGGGCGGTCTATCGCGTCTTCGCCGAGCTCTACCGCAAGGGCTGGATCTACCGCGACAACTACATGGTCAACTGGGATCCCGGCCTGCACTCGGCGATCTCCGATCTGGAGATCGAGAACCGCGAGGTCACCGACACCCTCTACGAGATCGCCTATCCGCTAGAGGACGGCGGAGAGCTGGTGGTCGCGACGGTCCGGCCCGAGACGATGCTCGCCGACACCGCGGTCGCGGTGAACCCCAGTGACGAGCGCTACCGCGACGTGGTCGGGAAGCACGCGACGCTGCCGCTGGTCGGCCGCCGGCTGCCGGTGATCGCCGACGAGCACGTCGATCCGGAGTTCGGTACCGGTGCGCTCAAGATCACTCCCGGCCACGACCCGAACGACTTCGAGATCGGCCGCAAGCACGACCTCTCCGAGATCAGCGTGATCGGCGAGGACGGGCTGATCAGCGACGAGGCGCCCGAGCGGTTCGGAGGCATGAGCGCGGATCAGGCGCGCGAGGCCGTGGTGACGGAGCTGCGTGGAGAGGATCTGATCCGGAATGAGGAGCCCTACACGCATTCGGTCCCGTTCTCGCACCGCTCGGGCGAGCGGATCGAGCCGCTGATCTCGCTGCAGTGGTTCTGCCGGATGGACGAGATGGCCAAGGGGGCTATCGATGCCGTCAACGACGGGCGGGTGCGGTTCATCCCGCACGACCCGCACACCCGGGTCTACCTGGACTGGATGGAGCGGATCCGCCCCTGGTGCATCTCCCGCCAGCTCTGGTGGGGGCACCGGCTGCCCGTCTGGTATCGGGGCGACGAGACCTACGTCGGCGAGCAGCCGCCCGACGGGGAGGGCTGGGAGCAGGAGTCAGACGTGCTCGACACCTGGTTCAGCTCGGCGCTCTGGCCGTTCGCGACCCTGGGCTGGCCCGACACCGACGCGCCGGAGCTCAAGGCCTTCTTCCCGACCGACACGATGGTCACGGCCCGGGACATCATCTTCCTCTGGGTCGCGCGGATGATCATGACCTCGCTCGAGTTCACCGGTGAGGTCCCGTTCACCGACGTCTACGTCCACTCGATCATCCAGGCGCCGGACGGGCGGCGGATGAGCAAGTCGCTGGGCACGGGGATAGACCCGCTCGAGGAGATGGACCGCCACGGTGCGGACGCGCTTCGCTTCGGGCTGCTCGCCATGTCCTCTGCCCAGGACGTGCGCTTCTCCGAGGCGCGGGTCCAGCAGGGCCGCGACCTGGCCAACAAGATGTGGAACGCCTCACGACTGGTGTTGATGGAGGCGAGGGACGACGTCGACCCCGGCCCGCGGTCCGCTCGGGTCGAGGACCGCTGGATCGCCTCGCGGCTGCAGCGGGCGGTGCGCTCGGTCAGCGAGTCGATCGAGGCCTACGACTTCTCGCATGCGGCGCTCGACCTCTACGACTTCTTCTGGTCGGAGCTCTGCGACTGGTACCTGGAGATCGTCAAGCCGCGGCTGTATGACGGCGACGAGGACGCGTCAGCGACGCTGCTCTGGGCCCTCGAGCAGGTGCTCGCCCTGGCGCACCCGCTGATGCCGTTCGTAACCGAGGAGATCTACTCGTATCTGCCCAAGCCGCAGGCCGAGGCGCTCGTCATCCATCCCTTCCCGGAGGCGGATGACGGGCTGATCGACGAAGCGGCCGAGAAGGAGATCGGCCGGGCGATCGGGTTGACCCGGGCGCTGCGGCGCTGGCGCGACCTGGCTGGCGTTCCGGTGAAGCAGGTGCTGGCCGCGAGGACGGATGATTCACGGCCGCACGAGCTGGTCGCGCGCCTGGCGCGGGTCGAGTTCTCGGAGGACGGCGGCCAGCCAATCGCGAGCGTCGCCGGGGTGGAGCTGCTCGAGACCGAGGGCGTCGATCCGGAGGCGGTGGCGACACGCATCGAGGAGCGGCGCGAGAAGCTGCGGGCCGAGGTGCAGAGGGGGGAGGGCAAGCTCTCGAACGAGGGATTCGTGGACAAGGCTCCCGCCAGCGTGGTCGACGCCGAGCGGGAGAAGCTGGCCGCCTACCGGGCGGAGCTCGAGGAACTGGGCGGATAGCCACCCCGTCCGAAGAGATCCTCCACCGCCGCGAGGTCCTGGGCTGGAAGCTCGGGCTGGAGCGGATGCGGCGCCTCTGCACGCTGCTCGGGATGCCGCAGAACCGGTTCGCCTCGATTCACGTCGTCGGTACGAACGGCAAGACCTCGGTGACGCGGATGACCGCGGCGCTGCTGGAAGCGCACGGGGTGAGGACCGGCGCCTATGTCTCGCCCCACATCACCTCGTGGCGCGAGCGCGTCCTGATTCGCGGCGAGCCGATCTCGGAGGAGGCGTTCACGCACGCTCTGGAGCGGGCCGAGGAGTCCGCCAGGACGGCTGATCGGGTCGCAGGCGACGAGGGGCCGGTCACCCAGTTCGAGCTGCTCACCGCCGCGGCGTTCGTCGCCTTCGCGCAGGCGCGGGTCCAGTACGCGGTGATCGAGGCGGGCTTGGGAGGGCGCCTCGACGCCACCAACGTGATCCCCTCGCAGCTCACGGTCCTGACCTCGGTCGGCTACGACCACACCGAGTGGCTGGGGGAGACTCTGGAAAAGATCGCGGCGGAGAAGGTGGCTGTGCTGCGGGATCACACGAAACTCCTGACCGGGCCCCTGCCCCCTGAGGCTTGGTCCGTGGTCCGGCGCGAGGCCGAGGTGCGTCACGCAAAGGTCATGTCCGTCGATCTCGAGGTCGATCCGGGCCCCCCCACATACAGGGACTGGAACCAGACACTGGCCGAGGGCGCCGCCTCGATGGTTGTCGGGCGGTTGGACCCCGATGCAGATGCGGCGCTCAACGAGATGGTCATCCCGGGCCGCGCGCAGTTTGAGCCGGGTGATCCACCGGCGATCTATGACGCCGCGCACAATCTCGATGGCGCGCGTGCACTGGCCGAGGCGCTTCCCCGGTTGAGCGATGGCCGTGAAGTCGTCTGCTGCCTCGCCATCCTCGAGGGCAAGGACGCGCCGGGCATCGTCAACGCGCTCGCGCCGGCGGTCTCGCGCTTCGTCTGCACCGAGATCCCGCCCGAGAGGATCGAGGGCTCGGGCCGGCCCGGCGGCCGTTCCAGGCCGGCCCTCGAGATCGACGCGCTCTGCCGGAGGGCGGGCGTCGAGGCCGAGGCGATCGCCGATCCATCGGCCGCCTGGGGGAGGGCACGGGAGCTTGCGCGAGAGCGCGGTGGGGTCGCGCTGGCCGCCGGCAGCCACTACCTTCTGTCGTCGTTATGGACAGAGAGGCCCGCTCGGAGCTCCTGACGATGATGGGACTCGTCGCCGTGGTCGTCGCGGTGGTGATCCTGGTGTTCTTCGCCTTCGGCTACGTGTTCGGCCTGCTCTTCCTCTAAGGCAAGTCGCCCAAAACCCCGATACAGGCAGGGTTACACGCACCCCTGAGGAAGTACGTACACTCGCGGCTCTCCATTCCCATGCCCCTCGCACTCTTTGGACTCGACGGCGGCGTTGGCCTGGCGGTCAACCTGCTGATCCTCTTCCTGATCGTCGTCTATCTGGCGCTGATCTACTGGACCTACCTTGATGCCCGCCGGCGCATCGAGGATCCGGTGCTGATCGCCTGCGCGACGCTCGCGTCGGTCTTTCCTTACCTGGGCACGATCGTCTACACGATCCTGCGGCCGCCCGAGTTCCTCGAGGACAGGGAGGAGCGGGAGCTGGAGCTGCGCGCCGCGGAGCTGGAGTTACGACAGCGCATCGAGCAGTCCTGTCCGCACTGCGAGTACCCGATCGAGCGCAGCTATCTGCGCTGCCCCAACTGCGAGCGGCGGCTGCGCAATCCCTGCCGCAAGTGCCACAAGCCGCTGGATCCGCGCTGGGGGATCTGCCCCTACTGCGAGACCGAGGTGCGCAAGGAGCGCCCGGCGCGCGAGCCGCGCCGCACGGACCGCCAGCGATCCGCCCGGGCCGCCGCGCAGCGCCAGGCGAGAGGCGACCGCACCGAGCGCACCGAGCGCAGCGAAAGAAGCGAGCGAAGTGAGCGAGCCGAGCGCAGCGAGCGAGCCGAGCGCAGCGAGCGTGACGGCAGCGATCGCCCGACGCGCCGCGAGCCGCGGACTCCCGTGGGCGCCCGCGAGGAGCGCCCGAGCCGCTCCAGTCGTTCGAGCCGCTAGGCCGCCCGCGCTCTGAGGAGGGAGCGGA
>DATBHQ010000022.1:0-11048 GCA_036557385.1 Solirubrobacterales bacterium
GCGAGCTCGGGGACGTCTTCATCTGCCCAGAGCAGGCGACCGACGTGACCGAGGCCGCCGTCCACGGCGCACTCCATCTCTGCGGCTATGACCATGAGACCGACAGCGGCGAGATGCTCGAGCTGCAGGCCAAGGTCATGCACTCACTCCAGTGAGCAAGTCCGGCTTCGTCGGCGTGGCCGGACGGCCGAACGTCGGCAAGTCGACCCTGGTCAACGCGATCGTCGGCGCTCGCGTGGCGATCGTCTCCGAGCGGCCGCAGACCACCCGCAGGGCGATCCGCGGCGTGGCCACGGATGCGGCCGCCGGCTGGCAGCTCGTCCTCACCGACCTTCCCGGCGTGCAGCGGCCCCGGGACGCCCTCACCGAGCGCATGCAGCGCCGGGTCGAGCGGGAGATCGCCGACTCGGACGGGATCCTCTTCGTCGTCAACGGCGAGCAGGGGGTCGGCCCCGGTGACCGGTTCATCGCGAAGGCACTGCTCCAGGCGAACGCGGGCACCCCGGTCGTCTGCGCCGTCAACAAGGTCGACCGGCTGAACAACGCGGAGACCGCAGCCGTCCTCGCGCAGACCGCCGAGCTCGGGGGGGTGGACGAGATCTTCCCGGTCAGCGCCCGGACGGGAGAGGGGCTCGAGCCCCTGATCGAGAAGCTCGTCGAGCTGATGCCCGAGGGGCCCTTCCTCTTCCCGCCCGAGCAGCGCTCGGACCTCCCGAGCGACGTGCTGCTCGCAGAGCTGATCCGCGAGCAGGTCCTGCGGCGCACCCGCGAGGAGCTCCCGCATGCGGTCGAGGTGCAGGTCGACGAGGTGGCCCATCGCGATGACGGGGTGGTCGACGTGCGCGCTCAGATCTGGGCGGAGACCGACTCCCAGAAAGGGATCCTGATCGGCGCCGGCGGCTCCAAGATCAAGGAAATAGGCACAGCGGCCCGGGCGGAGCTCGAGGGAGAGCTGGGCTCCCGCGTCTTCCTCGATCTCAACGTGCGGGTGCGCAGGCGCTGGCGCAAGGACGAGGGACTGCTCGACCGGCTCGGGATCGAGTAGCGCCTCCTAGCCGATCCGCTCCGCCAGCTCCACGATGATCCCCTCCGGGCCGCGGACGTAGCAGAGGCGGTGGGTGTCCTCGTAGTTCACGAGCTCCCCGACGAGCTCAGCGCCGCGGTCTCGCAGGCCCGCGACGATCCCGTCGATGTCCTCGACGGCGAAGGTGACGTGGCTCAGGCCCAATGTGTTCACCGGCGCCTGCCCATCCTCTCCCTGCGCCGCTGGCGTCTGGAACTTGGACAACTCGAGTCGTCCGTGGCCGTCTGGAGTCCGCAGCATCACGATGTCGCTGCGGACGCCCTCGAGCCCCAGGACGCGGTCCACCAGCTCACCCCCGACGGATGCCTCGCCCTCCACCTCGAGTCCGAGCTGGACGAAGAACTCGGTCGCGGCCGCGAGATCGTCAACGACGACGCCGACGTGGTCCATCCGTTGGATCGTCAAGTGCTCGATCGTACTGAGGCGGTTCGTACAATCGGACGATGGTGGTGCAGACCGCGAGGGACGCGGCGAAGGTCCGCTTCGACGAGCGGGGCCTCGTGCCGTGCGTGATGCAGGACGCCCGCTCCGGCGAGGTGCTCACCCTCGCCTACATGAACGAGGACGCCCTGCAGCTCACCCTCGAGACGCGGGAGATCCACTTCTACAGCCGCAGCCGCCGCGAGATCTGGCGGAAGGGCGGGACCTCGGGGAACATCCAGCGGGTTCGCCAAATTCGCTACGACTGCGACGGCGACGCCCTGGTCGCGCTGGTGGATCCGGTCGGGCCTGCTTGCCACACGGGCGAGCGCTCCTGCTTCTACCGCGACCTCGAGGGAAGTGCCGATCCCGGCGTGGACGCGCCGGCGGCTCCGGGTGAGCCGGCGCCCCTGCCCTACGAGGCCCTGGCCTCGCTGGAGCGAACGCTGATCTCGCGTCAGCGCAACCGTCCCGACGGCAGCTATACGGTCGAGCTCCTGGAGGATCCGCGGCTCGCGGGCGACAAGGTCCGGGAGGAGGCAGCCGAGGTCGTCAAGGCAGTCGGCTCCGAGTCGGAGGAGCGGGTCGCCGAGGAGGGCGCGGACGTCGTCTACCACCTGACGGTCCTCTTGCTCTCTCGCGGCCTCTCGATGGCGGAGGTCCTGCACGTCCTGAACGGCCGGAGACGGTCGCGATGAGCGCGGTGGGGGCGAGCCATGAAACGGGTCGCGCTGACGCGCGCCCTCGCATTATGCCCGGCCTCGAGCCGGACCTCGACCGCGCCCGCGAGCTGGCCCGCGACGCGAACGTGATCCCGGTGCGCTACCGGTTCGTCGACGACCTCGAGACACCGGTGAGCGCCTTCCTCAAGCTGCGCGGCGACAGCCCCGCCTTCCTGCTGGAGTCGGCGGAGCAGGGCCGCCTCGGACGCTGGTCGTTCCTCGGGTTCCGGCCCCGCTCGGTGCTGCGCTGGAGCGACGGGAAGCTCTCGGAATGGAGCGGCCGGCTGGCCGCGGAATCGGGCACGGGAGCAGCGCCCGACAAGGTCACCGATGCGCCAGACCCGTACGCGGCCGTCGCCGACTACCTGGGCCGCTTCGAGATCGCTGAGCCGGGCGAGCTGCCACCCTTCGCCGGGGGCGCCGTGGGCTTCTTCGGCTATGACCTCGTGCGAACGGTCGAGCCCCTCGGCGAGCCGAACCCGGACACGATCGGCCTGCCCGACATGGCACTGATGATCAGCGACCTGCTCGTCGTCTTCGACCACCAGCGCCACGAGGTCACGATGATTGCCAACGCCTTCATCGAGGACGGCGGGGTCGAGGAGGCCTACACGCGGGCGGTGGAGGCGATCGGCGAGGTGCGGGAGAAGCTGCGAGAGCCGGTGCCCGCGGTGGAGACCGCGGGTCGCGGGCCCGACGTCAGCTTCGAGTCCAACATGAGCCGGGAGCGGTTCGAGGGCACCGTCTCGCGGATCATCGAGTACGTCTATGCGGGGGACGCCTTCCAGGTCGTCCCGTCCCAGCGCTTCACGGCGCAGGCCCCGGTGGAGGCGTTCTCGATCTATCGCGGCCTCCGCACCGTGAACCCGTCGCCCTACATGTACTTCCTCGACTTCGGGGACTTCGAGATCGCCGGCGCGTCTCCCGAGCCGCTGGTGAAGGTCAGCGGCCGGCGGGTCGAGACCAGGCCGATCGCCGGCACCTACCCGCGCGGCACGGACGAGGAGGACGACCGCCGTCAGGCCGAGCGGCTCCTCCAGGACCCGAAGGAGCGGGCCGAGCACGTGATGCTGGTGGACCTGGGGCGCAACGACCTCGGGCGGGTCTGCGAGTACGGCTCGGTGAGCGTGGACGAGCTGATGGTCGTCGAGACCTACTCGCACGTCCTCCACATCGTCAGCCAGGTCTCCGGCCGGCTGCGGGAGGGCGTGAGCGCGATGGACGTGCTCCGCTCCGTGCTGCCCGCGGGCACGCTCTCGGGCGCGCCCAAGGTGCGGGCCATGCAGATCATCGACGAGCTCGAGCCGCACAAGCGTGGCTCCTACGGCGGCGCGATCGGCTATCTCTCCTACACCGGCGACCTGGACACCGCGATCCACATCCGCACGGTGGTGGTCAAGGACGGTCTCGTCCACGTGCAGGCGGGCGGCGGCACGGTCGCCGACGCGCAGCCGGCATACGAATACAACGAGTCGGTCAACAAGGCGAAGGCCGTCTTCCGCGCGGTCGAGCTCGCCGTCGAGCAGCCGGAGTGGCCGTGAGCGCGCAGCGGGAACAGAGGGGTGCTGGGAGCGTCCTCGTGATCGACAACTACGACTCCTTCACCTACAACCTGGTCCAGGCCCTGGGCGAGCTCGGGGCGGAGGTCGGGGTCGTCCGGAACGACAAGGCCACGGTGGACGAGCTGCGCGAGCTCGAGCCCGATCGCCTCGTCGTCTCGCCGGGCCCCTGCACGCCGAAGGAGGCGGGGGTCTCGGTCGAGGCCGTCCGCGCCTTCGCGGAGGCGGGCACCCCGGTGCTCGGCGTCTGCCTTGGGCACCAGTCGCTGGTGGAGGCCTTCGGCGGCAGGACGGTGCAGGGCGATCCGATCCACGGCAAGGACGCCGAGGTCCGGCACGACGGCAAGGCGATCTACGAGGGGCTCTCGAACCCGCTCGTCGCGGGCCGCTATCACTCGCTGATCGCTGACCCCGACCTGCCCGGCGAGCTCGAGGTGACCTCCACCTACGACGACGTGGTCATGGGGGTACGCCACCGGGAGCTGCCAGCGGAGGGCGTCCAGTTTCATCCCGAGTCCGTGCTCACCCCACAGGGAAAGCGCCTCCTGGCCAACTTCCTCGGCGCCCCGGGAGGCTCACGAGATGCCCAATGATCTCCTCACCCGCGCGATCGACGAGGTCTGCGCCGGGACGCACCTGACCGCCGACCACACCTCCGCAGCCCTCGCGGAGATCATGGAGGGCCGCGCGAACGAGGTCCAGACCGCGGCTTTCCTGATCGCCCTCCGCGCGAAGGGGGAGACCGTCTCCGAGCTGGTCGGCCTCGCGCGGACCATGCGATCGCTGGCGGCGCACGTCGAGATCGACCGGCCCGGGCTCGTCGACACCGCAGGCACGGGGGGCGGCCCGACGACCTTCAATATCTCGACGACGGCCGCCCTGATCGCCGCCGGTGCGGGCTGCCCGGTCGCCAAGCACGGCAACCGCTCCGCCACCAGCCGCTCGGGGTCGGCCGACGTGCTCCAGGCCCTCGGCGTGGACATCGAGCTCGCCCCGTCAGAGGTCGCGACCTGCATCGACGAGATCGGCTTCGGCTTCATGTTCGCGCCCAAGCACCACCAGGCAATGGCGCACGTAATCCCGGTGCGCAAGGAGCTCGCGGTGCGCACGATCTTCAACTTCCTCGGGCCGCTCACCAATCCCGCGGGCGCGACCGCGCACCTGCTCGGCGTGTCGGACCGCAGCTACCAGGAGATCATCGCCGACGCCCTGCTGCAGCTGGGCTGCGCCCGCGCGCTCGTGGTCTCGGCCGACGATGGCATCGACGAGCTCAGCCTCGCCTCTCGGACCCGGGTGATCGAGGTGGCCGATGGAGGAACCGAGGAATGGTTCGTCGAGGCGTCGGAGGTGGGGCTGGATGAGGCGCCGCTCGAGGCGATCCCCGGCGGCGAGCCCGACGAGAACGCCGCGGTCGTCAGGTCCGTGCTCGACGGAGAGCCCGGTCCTGCCCGTGACGTCTCGGTGCTCAACGCGGGCGCCGCGATCTACGTCGCGGGTGGAGCCGCCGATCTCGCCGATGGCGTGGTCAAGGCGTCCGAGGCGATCGACTCCGGCGCCGCGCGCGAGGTGCTCGATCGCCTGGTGGCCCGCTCTCGCGAGCTCTCCGGCGCTAGCTAAGGTCCACGAACTCAATGGCGATGATCGAAGAGCTGGTCGCAGCTGCGCGGACAGGGGTGGAGCGCCGGCGCGCCGAGGTGCCGCTGGAGGACCTGGAGCGGCGGCTCGGCGAGCGACCCGAGCAGCGTCCCTTCGGCGAGGCCCTGACCCGTCCGGGGCTGTCGGTGATCGCCGAGTTCAAGCGCCGCTCGCCGAGCGCCGGCGAGATCCGCGACGGCGCCGCCCCGGCCGAGATCGCGCGCGCCTACGAGTCCGGTGGGGCGGCGGCGCTCTCGGTGCTCACCGACGAGGCCCACTTCGGCGGCTCGATCACGGACCTGACCGAGGCACGCGGAGCCTGTGAGCTCCCGGTGCTGCAGAAGGACTTCATCGTCGACCGCTATCAGCTGTATGAGGCCGCGGTCGCCGGCGCCGACGCCATCCTGCTGATCGTCGCCGCCCTGGACAGCGAGGACCTGGCCGGGCTTCACCGCGAGGCGAGGGAGCTCGACCTTGACTGCCTGGTCGAGGTGCACAAGGAGCCAGAGCTCGAGATCGCGCTCACCGCCGACGCCGACGTGATCGGAATCAACAACCGCGACCTCGACGACTTCAGCGTGGACGTCCAGACGACCTTCGAGCTGATGCCCGATGTCCCGGCCGGGAAGACCGTCGTCTCGGAGAGCGGCATCGCGGACCGATCGACGCTCGAGGAGCTGGAGCGGGTGGGTGTCGACGCGGTGCTGATCGGCGAGGCACTGATGCGCGCGGACGACCCTGCGGCCAAGGTGAGGGAGCTGACCGCGGACGAGGAGTCGACGCGGGAGCACTTCCTCTAGGCCCCTGGCCTCGGTGTTGGCCCGCCGTACTGATCAGGCGACCCCGCCCCAGAGCAGGTCCAGGGCGGCGCTCACCGGGGGTATCGGATCGTGGCCGGCCGCCGCTGCCTGCGCGCCGGGCAGAAGCGCACCGGCGACGACGGTGAGCGCAGCGGCCCCGGGATCGATGCCGGGGCGCAACTCGCCCCTGAGCTTCGCCTCGGCCAGCAGATCCGCGACCAGCCCCACCATCGGCGCGGGATGCCCCTCGTCGACGAGCGCGGCGAAGCGAGTGGGGTTCGCGAAGACGTCGAGGAGGGCGGCGCTGTGCAGCGCGGGGGAGACCTCGGCCGGTTCGAGCAGCGCCGCAAAGGCCCGCTCGGTGATTGTGCGCACGCTCAGGCGCCGATCGCCCAGCCCGCTCTCCGCCGCGGACCGCACGCGGGAGCGGAAGTGGCGGGCGGCCATCTCGATCAGGACGTCCTCCTTGCGGGGGAAGTACCGGAAGAAGGTGGCCCAGCTCACGTCCGCGTCGGCGATCACGTCCTCCACGCGCGTGCCCTGGACCCCCTGCTCCTCATAGCGGGCCATGGCCGCGCGGTAGATGCGATCCCGCTTCTCGGCGCCGCGTGCCTGGGTGGGCGGGACGGGCAGCCGCTTCTCGCCGGCGTCGCCGGAGGCATAGCCGACCAGCGCCTCCGCTTCCGCTGTCGCCGAACTCGAAGCCATACTGAGTATGGTAACGTCAGGAAACGATATTCCGTATGGCTTTTGACGAGGAGAGGGTCCTGCGGTCGGCGGCGCTGAGGCGCCTTGGCCTGCTGCTGGTCTTCGGCACCGCATTGCTCCTGCCGACGGGATCGTTCGCAGCTGAGGGCGGCAAGCTGACGCTCTCGCCACAGCCCGGCACACCAGACGCCTCGCCGAGCACCCAGATCAGCATCCTCGGCGTCCCCCGCAATCGGATCCGCTCGGTCCGGGTCAGCGGCCAGGTCTCCGGGCCGCACGGCGGCCATCTTGCGGCGTACTCCGGGCACCGTGGGGCGAGCTACCTGCTCGACCAGCCGCTGACCCAGGGCGAGAGCGTGTCGGTGACGATTCGGGTGCGCCGGCGAAAGCCGATCAGCTACGCCTTCACCGTCGCGACCCTCGGCCCGAAGCAGCCGACGCTCAACCTGACCTCCACCCAGCCGGACAAGCTCGATCACTTCGAGACCGCGCCGGGGATGACGCCGCCGAGGATCACCGTATTCAAGAGCACGAAGCGAGCGCGCGGCAACGGCAAGGTGCTGCTCACGCCGTTGCCGTCCCCGGTGGTCCACCCCGAGAGCAACAACACCATCACGATCAAGCCCGTCGGGCCAGGCGGACCGATGATCGTCGACGGAGCAGGGAACCTCGTGTGGTTCCGGCAGCTTGCGCCACCCGCGGTCGCCACGAACCTTCGTCTCCAGAACTACCACCGCCGCAAGGTGCTGACCTGGTGGGAGGGCACGGTCACCCCGGCGGCCTACGGCGTCGGCGGGGGAATCATCGCCGATCACTCCTACCGGATCATCAAGGTGGTTCACGCCGGCAACGGCTATCCGATGGACCTCCACGAGTTCGAGCTCACTCGCGACGGTGACGCGCTCTTCACCGTGTACTCACCGATCCGCGTCCACCTGCCGGGGACTCCAGATGGAACACTCTCGCCGCTGCTGGACGCGATCGTCCAGGAGGTCGACATCAAGACCGGGCTGGTCGTCTGGGAGTGGCACTCCTACGGCCACATCCCGCTGGAGACCTCGTTGGCCTCACCTCAGAACAGCGCCTCCTTCGACGCATTCCACCTGAACGCGGTCCAGGACCTGAGCAAGGACCGGGTCCTGATCTCGGCGCGTGACACCTCCGCGGTGTACGCGATCAAGCGAGCCAGCGGCCGCATTCTCTGGACTCTCGGCGGCAAGGGGACCGACTTCCGGTTCGGCCCGGGCGCTCTGTTCCACCTGCAGCACGACGCGCACATGCTGCGCAACGGCCGGATCAGCATGTTCGACGACGGGGCAGGCCCTCCGATGTTCAATCCGTACTCGCGCGGCCTGATCCTGCAGATCAACAAGCGCCGCCACAAGGCCACGCTCGTGCGCGAGTTCGCTCGCTCGACCAGCACCTCCGCCCAGAGTGAGGGCAGCCTGCAGCGGCTCCCCGGGGGCGACGTCTTCGCCGGCTTCGGCTCCGAGCCCTTCTTCTCCGAGTTCTCCCCGCGAGGGCACCTGGTCCTCGATGCGAGCCTGCCCGTCGATGACGGCAGCTATCGCACCTATCGCTTCCCCTGGTCCGCGAGGCCGAGGACCACTCCCACGGTCGTGGCACACCGCGCCGGTGGGTCGACGGTGTCGGTCTACGCGAGCTGGAACGGCGCGACCGGGATCGCCAAGTGGCAGCTCCTTGCCGGCTCGAGCCCCACGTCGCTCGCGCGCGCGGCGACGGTTCGCAGGACCGGCTTCGAGACCCGCATCGACCTGAACAGCTCCGCCGGCTTCTTCGCGGTTCGCGCCATCGACTCCAAGGGCCGGGTCCTCGGCCGCTCCGCAGCCGTCCCGGTTTCTTAGAGAACCGGTAGAGGGGGCTTAGAGATGGTTAAGAGCGACCGCCGAAACTGGCGACCGTGCAGACGATCAAGAGGTTCCTCTCAACAAGCTTCGGATCCGCCGTCGCCGGCGGTCTCGTCGTTCTGATCTGCGGCCTGGTCCTGATCGAGGCCGGGGTCGTCGACACGAACAGCGACTCGCCGGACTCCGGTGTGGTTGCGCCTGCCGCCCTCGCCAAGCCGGCGAGCGACTCGCAGAGCAAGGGCCTCACGGTCCACGACATCTACCAGCGCGACGCCCAGGGCGTCGCCTTCATCAGCTCCCAGATCGTGCAGCAGACCCAGTCGGCCTTCGGGCTCCCCCAGCGGCAGCAGGGCACCGCGACCGGCTCGGGCTTCCTGATCGACAACGACGGGCACATCCTGACCAACGCCCACGTCGTCGCGGGTGCCAAGCGAGTCGACGTGCAGCTCGGTGACGGCGACACCCAGCAGGCGCAGATCGTCGGGACCGACCCCTCGACGGATGTTGCCCTGCTCAAGGTCGACGACACCGAGGGCGCCACCCCGGTGCCGCTCGGTGACTCGAGCAAGGTCCAGGTCGGCGACCCGGTCGTGGCGATCGGCAACCCGTTCGGCCTCGACCGCACCGTCACGACGGGCATCGTCTCGGCGCTCCAGCGCCAGATCCAGGCCCCGAACGGCTTCTCGATCAGCGACGTCATCCAGACCGACGCCGCGATCAACCCGGGCAACTCCGGCGGACCCCTCATCGACGGCGCCGGCCAGGTGATCGGGATCAACTCCCAGATCGAGAGCCAGAGCGGCGGCAACGTGGGCATCGGGTTCGCGGTGCCGATCAAGACCGCCGCCGACGTCGTCTCCCAGCTGGAGAACGGCGGCGAGGTCCAGCGTGCCTATCTCGGGATCACCGGCGGCGACATCACGCCCGACGTCGCCCAGGCCCTCAACCTGCCGGTACAGCAGGGTGTGCTCGTCGAGCAGGTCCTGAACGGCGGCCCGGCGGACGACGCCGGAGTCAAGGGCGCCACCGGCCAGGCGACGATCGGCGGACAGACCGTCCCGATCGGCGGCGACATCATCACCAAGGTCGACGGCAAGCAGATCACCGGCATGGACGACGTGATCTCGGCGGTCAACGAGAAGAAGCCGGGCGACGAGATCACCCTCACCGTCTGGCGCGACGGCCAGCAGCGAGACGTCACCGTCAAGCTCGGCGACCGCCCGGCGCACGTGCAGGACTCGAGCTCCAGCACCCAGCCATAGCGCCGGCGGTTCCGCGGAACCGCTAGGCACTCCGAATTCGTCGCCTTTGCTCCGCAATCCACAAAGGGCACGGGGGCGTAGAAATAGACCCATGCGCCCCGACCTCGATGAGTGGCTGCCCGACCCGCAGGTGCGTACCCGCCACCGTCTCTCTGCCGAGGCCGACGCCGATCGACTGTGGCACGCGGCAGAGACGGTCCGGCTTGGCGACGCACCCACCTTGGGACGGGCGGTGCGTTGGCGAATTCCCGGCACCACCTCGGACCTCTTGTTCCGGGATCTACTCCGGCAGTACCCGTTCGCCGTGATCAACGAGGGGGCCCGCTGGTCGGTCTCGGGCATGTGCGGACGAATCTGGACCCTTCGCCGGGACTATCCGCGAATCAAAGGCGCCGAAGACTTCCTGGCTTGGGACGAGCGCGGCACCGTCAGGGTCCTTCTGGCTCATTGGATCGAGGGCGACGGCCCCGGGCACAACGCGCTGGTGAGTGAGGCACGAATCAAGCCGGTCAATGGCCAGGCCGGTCTTCGTCTTCGGGCGCTCTGGGCACTTCTCGGGCATCTCGACCGCCTCATCGGCGGAGAGGTCCTGCACGTCGCGGCCCGCCGCGCCGCCCGGGCGTGAGCGCCGCTTTTCGTCCAAGGGGGAAAACGCCGACCTTGCCGCTCGCGTCAGGCCGCGGCGGGTGCCTTGACCACGTCGTGCTCGATCAGGCTCTCGCCGGTCTCGGCGATCGTGTCCTCGATCGGCCGGGGCGACCAGCCAAGCAGGGTCCTCGCGCGCTCCGAGCTCAGGTCGGTGCGCTTGCCCAGTGTGCCGACGATCGACTTGATGCCGCCGTCGAACAACGCCATGCCGCGGACCAGCAGGTCGGGAATGGTCCGGGTCGGCACCTTGGATGCCCGGTCACCCAATCGCTCCTTCAGGACCTTTCCGGCGTCCGCCATCCAGAGCCACTGGGTGACCGCGATGAACCGCTTGCCGCCGGC
>DATBHQ010000023.1:0-12874 GCA_036557385.1 Solirubrobacterales bacterium
GAACGGGTCGGCCTCGCCCCGGCCGCCGGCCGCTGGAAGATCTACATCCTCGACGAGGCCCACATGCTGACCAAGGAGGCCTGGAACGCCTTCCTGAAGACGCTCGAGGAGCCCCCGCCGAACACCGTCTTCGTGCTCGCCACCACCGAGCCGCAGAAGGTCATGGCGACCATCGTCGACCGCTGCCAGCGCTTCGACTTCCAGCGACCCTCGCTCGAGCAGATCGCCGAGGTCGTCCGCCGGGTCTCGGCTGCGGAGAAGATCGAGGTCGACGACGGGGCCGTCGCCCTGATCTCGCGCTCGGCCTCGGGCAGCTTCCGCGACGCCCTCGGCACCCTGGACCAGCTGGTGGCCTTCGGCGGCGAGCAGGTGACGACCGATGAGGTGGTCGAGCTCCTCGGAGCCGCCGACGCCGAGCTCCTCTTCGACACCACGGACGCCCTCGCCAGCGGGGACGCCAAGGCGGCGCTGGAATCCGTGGAGCGCCTGTCCCGCTCCGGCCGCGACCCGGGCCAGTTCGCGCGCGACCTGATCGCCCACCTGCGCCAGCTGCTTGTCGCTCGCGCGACCGGCGAGGTCCCCGAGTCGTTCACGGTCACCGTCGCGCAGCCCGAGCGGCTCGCGGCTCAAGCCGAGGGAATCGACGATGCGAAGCTCGTCGGCGCCATTGATGCGCTCAGTGCCGCAGTGGCAGGGATGAGAGAGGGCGACGATCCACGTTTGACGCTCGAGGTGGCGCTGCTGAAGGTGGCAACGCCGAGCCTGGACTCCTCGCGCGAGGCGCTCTTGCGGCGCATCGAGTCCCTTGAAGCTCGCGTTGGGGGGGCGGCCGGGGAACCGTCCCCAGAAGGCAACGGCGGCCACTCCGGCGACCGGCGGGACGAGAGCGCAGGGAGACCGCCGACAAAGTCGCAGAACCTTGAGCCTTCTGGGGCCGCTTCCCCGGCCACCCCTTCATCGACTGAAGTTCAGGACGCCGATACGCCGGAGGCCGCGGCGGCGACGGTCACTGTCGATATCGAGCGCGTCGTGCAGGTCTGGCCGGCCGTCGTCGACCACCTGCGCGAATCCGGCTCGGCGATGCTCTCCACGTTGTTCGACGAGGCGAAGCCACTCGGGATCGAGGAGGAGCGGTCGGTGCTTCGGATCGGCTTTCCGGAGTCAGCCAAGTTCCAGAAGAAGAAAGCGGAGTCTTCGGCGAACGTCGAGCGCATGGCCGACGCGATCGGCGCGATCGCCGGGCAGCGGCTGCGGCCCGTCTACGAGCTGATCGACGAGCCGGGGGAGGGTGCCGAGCCGGAGAAGGCGGCCGAGATCAGCGAGGATGAGCTCGTGGATCTGGTCAAGGACAACTTCGACGCCACCGAGGTCGTTCCCGACGAAGCGCGCGAAAGCGAGGCCGGCTGATGCCCCAGGGACCGAACCTGAACCAGCTCATGAAGCAGGCCCAGCAGATGCAGGCCGAGATGGCGAAGGCGCAGGAGGAGCTCAAGAACGAGACCGTCGAGGCGAGCGCGGGCGGCGGCATGGTCAAGGTGACGATGACGGGCGACATGCAGCTGCGTGAGATCACCATCGACCCGGACGCGATCGACCCCGAGGACGCCGAGATGCTCCAGGACATGGTGGCCGCCGCGGTGAACGAGGCCCTCCGCTCCGCCCAGGAGCTCGCCGCCAACCGGATGGGCGGCATCACCGGCGGCCTCGGCGGCGGAGGGATCCCGGGCCTGCCCGGGATGTAAACGGACTCTCCGGAGCGCTATCTCTGCCAGAGGGGGGTCTGCTGGTGCAGCACCAGCTTCCAGCCGCCGTCGTCCTTCGAGTAGGCGCTGCTCATCAGCGCGCCGTAGGCATCCTCTCCGCGCCGCCCGCGGAACTTGTAGGTGAGCACGGCGCCCTCGTCGCCGATCTCGCGGATCTCCGGGTCGCTGATCTCGACCTCATCCCAGCCCGGGCTCCGCTCCATGGCCGCGACGGTCTCCTGCTTGTCCAGGGCCTGTGCCGGGATGATGACCACGGCGTCGTCCGCCAGGTGCTCGCGGTACTCGTCCCCGCCCCCCTCGGCAAGGGTGTGCTCGATCTCGAGCAGGTCGTCGACGATCATCGTGTCCTCCTTTCATCGCTTCGTCCAGCGCTTACCCGCCCACCCGCCTGGCTAGGCTGGGCTCATGTACGCGGGACCGATCAGCCGCCTGATCGCGGAGCTCTCCAAGCTGCCGGGCATCGGACAGCGCACGGCGCAGCGGCTCGCCTTCCACATCCTGCGCGCGGACGATGCCGACGCGCTCGCGCTCGCCGACTCGATCCGCGAGGTGAAGGAGAAGGTCGGCCTCTGCGAGATCTGCTTCAACCTCGCCGAGGGAGAGCGCTGCAGGATCTGCGAGGACGCCCGTCGCGACCGGTCGCTGATCTGCGTCGTCGAGGAGCCGGCCGACGTGATCCCGATCGAGCGAACCGGCGAGTTCCGGGGCGTCTACCACGTGCTCGGCGGCGCGCTCTCGCCGATCGACGGGATCGACCCCGAGGACCTGCGCATCGTCGAGCTGCTCGATCGCGTCAACGGCGAGGTCAATGAGGTCGTCCTGGCAACCAACCCGACCACGACCGGCGAGGCGACCGCACTTCACATCGCCGATGCGCTTCGGGACCGGGTAACTGTGACGAGGCTCGCCAGCGGGCTGCCGGTAGGAGCGGACCTCGAGCACGCCGACGAGGTCACGCTCGGCAAGGCCCTGGCGGGCCGCCGGTCACTGGGCTAGCCACGTTCGCGCCAGGTCGGAACGGGTAGCCGGGAATTGATGCCTCGTATCGACGTCCGCAGGCTGGCGGCGGTCGACATGTACGGCGCCGCCGGCTCCCGCATCCGCCGCCGGGTGATCCTGGCCGAGTTCCTGCTCGGCGCTGTCATCGGCTCCGCGTTGGGCCTCTTCGTCCTGGTCGCCACCGGCGGCTGGATGGCCGTGTTCGGGGCCTGGCTGCTCGGGGCCTGCCTGAACTACGTGCCGCTGTCCCTGCATGCACTCGACCTCTCGAGGCCCGGCGCCCTGGAGAGGGAGCTGCGGGGAGTGGAGGTCCGCGCCGAGCTCCGCCATTACACGAAGGCCCAGATCTGGCTCTTCGTTCCGCTGGTGCTCGTCGTCCTCGCGATTGCCCAGCGACGTGGCCTGAGCAATCCCGGATAGCGGGTCGGCCCGTATAGCTCGGGACACCCGTCACCGAGTCAACAAGGGGGTTCTTCGAGATGGAGAAGAGGGGCCTGGTCGGCATGCTGGTCCTTGCGATCCTCGCCGCCACGATCGGCGGCGCTGCAACCGCCACCGCGGACTCGTCCAGCGGCGCCGCGGTGGCGAAGAAGAAGAAGTGCAAGAAGCGGCACGGCGCGAAGAGGAAGTGCAAGAAGAGGGACCGGAAGACTGGCGCGCGCCGCACCCCCGTGGTGCGCGCGACGCTGACCTGGTTCAACGGCGGCGCGAACGACGTCGACGTGGACCTCTTCGCCTTCGACTCGAACGGCGGCGTCGCCGGCAACGGAACCGACACGATCCCGCTGACCTCGCTCTCGGGCGACGTCTCGGGGCCCGCGGGAAGCGAGACCTTCACGGACGGTCTCTTCACCCGTCAGTCGTCCCGGGACCTCAGCTTCGGCGTGTGCCGCTCCGGCCGCGGCGGTGCTCGGACGGATTTCACGATCACCTACGTGACGGCCGACGGTGCGATCCACGGCGACAGCGGGACCTTTGTGGCCAGTAGCCATTTCGACTACCCGGGCGGCGCGCCGATTCCGAGCGGATACTGTCGGTGATCCACAACCGAGAGGGGATCTGGAGATGAGGAGAAGGGCACTTGCAATTCCAGCGCTGGTCGCGATCGGCGCACTGACGATCGCGATCACCGCCGGTCCGGCGCTCAGCGCGTCCGGTGGCCACGCCGAGGTGGCCAAGAAGAAGAAGTGCAAGAAGAAGGGCAAGAAGCGCTCCGCCGATGCCGCCAAGAAGTGCAAGAAGAAGAAGAAGAAGAAGAAGGCGGCGCCGGTCGTTCGCGCGACCCTGAACTGGTCGAACGGCGGATCGAACGACGTCGACATGGACCTGTTCGTCTTCGCCGCCGGTGGGCAGCAGGCGGGCAACGGGGCCGACACGATCCCGTCCAGCACCCTCTCCCCGGACCTCACCGGCCCGGCCGGGAGCGAGACGTTCACCGACCTGGCGTTCAACCAGAGGCGGCCGCTGAGCTTCGGCGTCTGTTACCGCGTGAGCGGCTCGGTCCACACCGACTACACGCTCACCTTCATCACCGCGGACGGGGCGACGCACACCGAGACGCGGGCGGACGACGGTACTCCCCCAAGCCTCGGCAGCGAGGCCCACGTCAACTACTCGGGCGGGGTGCCCATCCCGGACAACTATTGCCCGGGCACCAACCTGGTTCCGTAGACCGAGGCTGAGACCTACATGCGGCGCGTCGGGTCGTCGTACCCGCCGCGCCGCTGTGGGCTTTCGTCCCGGTCGTCGCTTGACCCGCCGCCCTGCTGGACCAGCTCGTAGAGCAGGGAGAGCGCCAGGCCCGCGCCGCCGGCGATCATCAGGATCAGGCCGACGGTCTGGATGTTGATCACGTCGGAGTCGACGTTGATCGCGTAGCGCAGGATCGCGCCGACGGCGATCAGGAATATGGCCGTGGCGATGGTCACGCGCGGCCAGGATACCCGCGGGTGTGGCGCTAAGCGCCCGTTTTCACCCGGCGGCGGGCTCGAGGCTGCTGTCGCTCAGCCCGAACCGCTCATGCAGCCTTCGCAGTGGCTTCGGCGCCCACCAGTTCCAGTCGCCGAGCAGCTCCATCAGCGAGGGGACGAGCAGGGCGCGGATCAGGCTGGCGTCGATCAGGACCGCCAGCGCCGTCCCCACCCCGTTCTCCTTGATGAAGATGATCTCGGAGGTCGCGAAGGCGCCGATCGCGATCGCGAAGAGGAGGGCGGCCGCGGTCACGATGCGGCCGGTTCGCTCCAGACCCACCGCCACCGCTTCCGAGCTGGGGATGCCCGAGTCGTGCGCCTCCTTGATCCTGGAGAGCAGGAAGACGCCGTAGTCGGTCGACAGCCCGAAGACGACGGCGAAGAGCAGGATCGGCATCGTCTGCTCCAGCGCCCCCTGGCCGCGGTAGTCGAGCAGGCCCTCCAGCCGGCCGTCCTGGAAGACGAAGACCATGATCCCGAAGACCGCGCTCAGGTTGAGCGCGTTCATCAACAGCTGCTTGACCGGGAGGATCACGGAGCCGGTCATCAGGAAGAGCACGATCAGCGTCGCGACGACCACGATCGCGAGCGCGATCGGGGCGTGCGAGGTGAGGCTCGACTGAAGGTCGACGAAGTGCGCCGCCGCGCCTCCCACCAGCAGCTGCGTTCCGGTTGGGACGGGCAGGTCGCGGATCTCCTTCGCCGCGTCGCGGCTCTTGTCCGAGATGTAGGTGTGGTCGGAGTAGGCGAGGATCACCGCGTCGCCGTTGGCGAGCTGCTGCGGCGCCTGCACGTCGGAGATGCCCTTCACCTGCGAGACCTCGCGCTCGATCGCGCGAAGCGAGGTCGGGCTCGCGCCCTCGACCAGGAGCAGGTTCGGGGTGTCGCGGAAGGGTGGGAACTCGGCCCGCATCACGTCGTCCACCTGCCTGGCGCTGGCGCTCTCGGGCAGCACCTGGGCGTCCACCGAGGTGAACTTGAGGGAGTAGAAGGGGATCCCGAGCACCAGGAGCACCAACGCGGTGACCGTTGCGATCCCGATCGGCCGCCGCATCACGAAGCGCGAGAGCCGGTACCAGAAGCCCTCCTCGGTGACGGTCGCGTCGCGCTCCGCGCGCCGGTGCAGGAAGCTCGGCGCCCAGGCGTTCACCCGGTTGCCGAGCAGCGCCAAGACCGCGGGCAACACGGTCAGCGCGATGGAGGCTGCGAGCACGGCCACCAGCGCCCCGCCAAGTCCCATCGAGTAGAGGAAGCGCTGCGGGAAGACCAGCAGCGAGGCGAGGGCGACGGCGACGGTCAGCGAGGAGAACAGCACCGTCTTGCCGGCTGTGTTGAGCGTCCGTCTCATCGCCTCGGCGCCGGGCCCGTGCTTCGCGATCTCCTCGCGATAGCGGGAGACGACGAAGAGGCTGTAGTCGATCGCCAGGCCCAGTCCCAGTCCGGTGGTCAGGTTGAGCGCGAAGACGGAGACGTCGACGATCTCGTTGGCGACGCGGAGTGCCAGGAAGGTGCCCACGATCGCCAGGCCGCCGATAAGCAGCGGCAGCAGCGCCGCCACGGCGCTTCGGAAGAAGAGCAGCGAGAGCAGGAAGAGGAAGGGGAAGGCGAGCATCTCGGCCATGCGCAGGTCCTTCTCGACCTGCTTGTTGACCTGCTCCTGGGCGAGTGCGATCCCGCCCACCTTGACGTCGGGCTGACCCGAGAGCTCATCGGAGATCGCCTTGGCGGCGTCCTGCTCGGCCTTGTCGTCCGTGGGCTTCAGGCTGACCGCGAGATAGGTCGCGTCTCCGCCGTGCGAGACGAAGGCCGGGCTCCGCGTCTCGAGAAAGCCCGTCACCCTGTCGACGTCGGGGTTCGCGCGCAGCTGCCGCTCGACCGCCTGGATCCGCTGCTGCCCGGACCTCGAGGTGGGGGACGTGTTCTGGAACAGGACCAGGACGCTGGGGTCCCGGTAGCCGTCGGCCTCCAGCCGGTCGGCCGCCTTGACGCTCTCGGTCGAAGGGTCGTCGTCGCCGTAGGGCGCGAGCTTGCTGGCGACCCCTCCGCCGAGCGCGCCGGCTATGACGAAGAAGACCGCGGCGAAGATCACCGTGCGCTTGCCGTGACGCTGTGCGAGCGCTGCGAGTGAGTTGAACATGACCTACCCCCTTACCTCGCCGGCGGTCTGGTTCTCCAAGTCCTCGGCGGCGCGCTCGAACCACTCCGCCGTCCATTCGCTCATCTCGATGCCGTAGCTGAGCACCGTCAGCGAGCCCGCATCCGGCTCCGCCTCGGGCCCGGCCGGCGATCCGGTCTCATCTACCTGCTCCGCGATGGCGCGCAGCTGGGCCGCCTTCGCGCGCGAGATCGCCGCCCGCTCCCGGGCGACCTCCGCGGCGCGCTTCGGCTCGACCGCCCCGGAGAAGAAGAGCTTCAGCAGGCCCTCGTCCCGCATCTCCAGAACCTCCGGCGGTCCCGCGATCCACTGCCGCGCCGCGCGCCTGCCCCTGGCGGTGAGCTTGAAGGTGGTGCGCTGGCGGGCGCCGTTGGAGGAGTCATCCCCCGCGATCAGCCCCGCCTTCTCGAGCTTCTTCAGCTCCGGATAGATCTGGCCGTAGCTCGCGGCCCAGAAGAAACGGGCGGAGCCGTCCACCAGCTGCTTGATCTCGTAGCCGGAGCGCGGCCTGCCGGCCAGCATCCCGAGGATCACCTTGGCTGTCGCGCTCAGTTCCATTGGCCGGTAGATATATCAATCCGATATATCCGCGTCTGTGATCTCGCGCACACCCGGAATTCGGTAGAACACGGGACGCGATGCACCGACAGGGGGAACGCCGGCCCGGCCGGATTCGGCTGCTGGTCGCGACTCTCGTCGCGGCCGCGGCGCTCACCTGTCTCGGCTCGGCGGCGACGGCGGGGGCGCAGTCATCCCCGCTCCGCTACTTCGGCTACTTCGCCGCGAGGCTGACCGCCTCCGGCGGCAACCACCTGGCCGAGGTTTCCCAGCGCAGCAACCTCAACTGGGTCCAGATCAGCGATCCCGATCGCTACGCGCCGGAGGTCCTCGACGGCTGCCGCCCGCGCGGCTGCATCATCTCGACCGGCAACGAGTTCTTCCGCGGCTGCGACTCGGCTCACAGCCCGACCTGCGAGCTCTACCCGAACTTCGCGGCGCGCTGGGCCCGCCTCGCCGATGCCGTCCGGTCCAGAATCGGGAAGGTCGGAGCCTTCTACCTGATGGACGAGCCGCAGTACCGCGGCGCGACCCGCCAGGAGCTGCAGCTGGCGGCGGCGACGATCAAGGCCACCTATCCCCAGGTCCCGGTGATGATGGTCGAGGCCGGGCCGCAGGTGTCGGCCTCAATCCAGATCCCCACGGCCGTCGACTGGGTCGGATTCGACTGGTACTGCCAGTCGTTCACGGACGTCAACCGGACGCTCCACACTCTGACCGGGCGGATACACCCGAATCAGTCGCTCTTCCTGCTGCCCGAGGCGGCGCCCCTGCAGGCCTGCGGTGGAAGCGCGGGACACGCGACGGATGCGGAGATCGCCCCTCTCCAGTTCAACTATCTCCACCTCGCCCAGAGCAACCCGCGGGTGATCGGCCTGCTCGCGTTCGGCTTCTGGACGAGCGGATACGGGTCCGCGCAGCTGCCCCGCACCGTCGCCGCGCACCAGCTGATCTATCGCCTGATCGCCGGCCTGCCGGTCCGCTTCGCCCACAAGCGCGCCCGTCTCGCCGGGAGGAAGGTCCGCGTGGTCCTGAAGTGTCCGAAGAGGAGCCCCCGCGACTGTCCCGGCGAGCTCTCGCTTCTGCGGGGCAGGAAGGGCGCGCCGCTCGGCTCGAAGTCCTTCGACATCGCGGCGGGCAAGTCGAAGCGGGTTGCGGTCAAGATCGGCCATCGGGCCGCGCGCAAGGTGCGCCGCGCGCTGCGCCACCGCTCCGCCGTCAAGTTGCGGGCGACCGCCCTGACCCCCGCCGGGCAGAGCGCGAAGAAGATCGGCGTCTCCGCCCGCGGCCGCTAGCGGCCCGCTATTCGGTGGCGCGTCCCTGCGGCTCCCACTTGAAGCGCCGAGTGGCGATCCAGATGCCGCCCAGGCCCCAGATCACCAGGGCGGCGGCATCGCCGCCGGAGAGACCGATGCCGCTCGGATTCATCGCGACCGTCGACTGGAGGCCCTGGGCGAGGTGGTAGAGCGGGAACAGCCGCCCGACCTCCTGCAGGAAGTTGGGAAGGGTGTCGAGCGCGATGAAGATGCCTGAGACGAAGGAGAGCATCACCACGGTGAACGCGCCGATCGGCTGCGCGCTGTCCTCGTTCTTGGCGAGGGCGGTGGCCGCGATGCCGAGCGCCGAGAGCGTCGCGGTGCCGAGCGCCAGGGCGATGATGAATCCGGGCACGGTCTGGGCCGGCAGGTCGACGCCGTAGAAGATGATCCCGATGGCGATCATGACCCCGCCGACGGCGAGGGCGAAGGCGACGGAGCGCAGCACCTGGGCCGCGACAAACGTCCATGCCGGCGGCGGCATGCCCCGCTGACGCTTCAGCTGGCCGCGCTCGCGCGCAGCGACGAGCGTCATCAGGGGCGTGGTGAAGCAGGAGAGGGCGAGCGCGTAGGCGATCAGGCCGGCCGTGAAGTAGGCGTGGACGTCGATGGTGTGGCCGGCGACGGTCGTCGTCTGATCGCCTCCCTGGGTGAAGAGCGAGTTGAAGAGGAGCAGGAAGATGATCGGGAAGAGCGCCCCGAAGAGGAGCGCCCGCGGAGTGCGGAGCGTGGCGAGGATCGCGTACCGCGCCTGGATCAGGACGAGCCCGACGTCGCTCATCGCCCGTTCTCCTGCGTGCCGGAGGTGACCTCCAGGAAGACGTCCTCCAGGCTCGGCCGCCTGACCTCCAGGTCCGGCAGCGTGATCCCCTCACCCTCGGCCCACTCGAGCAGCCGGTAGAGGTCGCGCTGGGCATCGGTGCTGGCGATGGTCGCCTGGTTGCCCGAGACCATCGCCTGGCGGTCGATCGCCGCGGCAGCCCGGTCGGCGACGCCGTTGTCGGTCCGGAAGCGGATCATCGTCTCGCGCCCGAGCTGGTCGCCGAGCGTCTCCGGGGCGCCCTCGGCGACGATCTCCCCCTCGCGCATGATCATCACCCGGTCGGCGAGGTGCTGGGCCTCCTCCATGTAGTGGGTGGTGAGCACGATGGTCGTCCCGAGCTCCTTGAGCCCGTCGATCATGTTCCAGGCGCTGCGCCTGGCCGAGGGGTCGAAGCCCGTCGTCGGCTCATCGAGGAAGAGCAGCTCCGGGTTGCCGATGATCCCGACGCCGACGTCGAGCCGGCGCTGCTGACCGCCTGAGAGCGACCCGACCCGGACGCGGTGCCTGTCGCCGAGGCCCACCAGGTCGAGCGTCTCGTCCACGGAGCGCGCCTTCGGGAAGAAGCTCGCGTAGAGGTGCATCGTCTCCGCGACGGTGAGCAGCGGGTTGAGCTCGCATTCCTGCAGGACCAGGCCGATCCGGGTGCGCCACCTCCGGTTGGGGTGGGCGGGATCGATGCCGAGCACAGAGACCTGCCCGGATGTGCGCTCCCTGTAGCCCTCGAGGATCTCGATGGTCGTCGTCTTGCCGGCGCCGTTGGGCCCGAGGAAGCCGAACACCTCGCCCTTGCCAACCTCGAAGTCGATCCCCCTGACCGCCTCGTGCTCGCCGTAGGACTTGTGCAGGCCGGTTACTTGGATCGCGGCGTCCTGCTTCATCCAGACGTGCGCCATATTAGTCGGGAGCGCCTAAAGCTCGCCTATGCTCATTCGCCATGAGCGCGACCGGGACGAACGGAATCGTGGTGATGAAGTTCGGCGGCACCTCGGTGGCCGGCACCGAGGAGCTCAAGCGAGCCGCCAGGCGGATCGTCGCCGCGCGCGAGCAGGGCCAGCAGGTGGTGGCGGTGCTCTCGGCGCGCGGCAAGACCACCGATCGGCTGCTCGAGGCCGCGCGCGAGATCTCGCCTCGCCCCGACCCCCGCGAGATGGACATGCTGCTCTCGATCGGCGAGCGGGAGTCGTGCGCGCTCTGCGCGATGGCGATCAACGACCTCGGCCACCGGGCGATCTCGCTGACCGGATCGCAGGCCGGGATCGTCACCGACTCCTCCCACACCAAGGCCCGGATCATCGACGTGCGCGCCGACCGGATCCGCAAGGCGCTCGAGGAGGACTCGATCGTCCTCGTCGCCGGCTTCCAGGGCGTCTCCACTGAGAGCCGCGACGTGACCACGCTCGGGCGAGGCGGCTCCGACACGACGGCGGTCGCGCTCGCGGCGGCGCTCGGTGGCGAGATCTGCGAGATCTACACCGACGTGGACGGCGTCTTCACCGCTGATCCGCGGATCGTCCCGGACGCCCGCAAGCTGCCGGTGGTCTCCTACGAGGAGATGCTGGAGATGGCGTCATCAGGGGCGAAGGTGCTTCAGCTCCGCTCCGTCGAGTACGCCCGGAACCATGACGTCCGCATCCACTGCCGAAGCTCCGCCGGCGAGGCCCCAGGTACCCTCGTCGTCTCGGAGCAGGAGACCTTGGAACGACCTTCAGTCACAGCGGTCACCCACTCGACCGGCGAGGCGCGGGTCACGCTGACCGGCGTGCCCGACGAGCCCGGCGTCGCCGGGCGGATCTTCGGCGCGCTGGCCGACGCCAACATCAACGTCGACATGATCATCCAGAACGAGCCCGTCTCCCACGATGGCGGGGCCGACCTCTCCTTCACGGTCGAGTCCGAGGAGCTCGAGAAGGCGGTCGAGGTGATCCGCATCGAGGACTCCGAGATCGGCATCGAGGAGGACGACGCGATGGGCAAGGTCTCGATCGTCGGCGCCGGGATGCGGAGCCACCCGGGCGTCGCCGCCAAGGTCTTCCGGGTCCTCGGCGAGACCGGCATCAACATCGAGATGATCTCCACCTCGCCGATCAAGATCTCCTGCGTGATCCGCTCCGAGCAGGTCCCGGAGGCCGTCAGGGCCCTCCACTCCGCCTTCGAGCTCGGGGAGGGAGCCATCCAGGAAGAGGACCCGATGGGCGAGCAGCACCACCCGACCGTCCCGGGCTGACCGGCCCCTAAGGTGTGTGCATGAGCGCGAAGGGCGAATACCGAGTCGGGATCGTCGGCGCCACCGGCGCAGTCGGCTCGACGCTCCTCGAGGTGGTCGCGGAGCGGAGGTTCCCGGTCGCCGAGCTGCGGCCGCTCGCCTCATCCCGCTCGGCGGGCAGCAAGGTCGACTTCGCCGGTTCGCAGCTCGAAGTGCAGGAGATGACCGACGAGACGATCCAGGGCCTCGACCTGATCCTCTCCTCGGCCGGAGGCAAGGTGAGCGCCGAGTGGGCGCCCAAGTGGATCGAGGCCGGAGCCGTGGTCGTCGACAACACGAGCTACTGGCGGATGTACGAGGACGTCCCCCTGGTCGTCGCCCAGGTGAACGACGACGCCGTCACCGGCCACAGCGGCCTGGTCGCCAACCCGAACTGCACGACGATGGAGCTGATGGTCGCGCTCAAGCCGATCCTCGACGCGGCCGGGATCGAGCGGCTGATCGTCTCCACCTACCAGTCGGTCTCCGGGAGCGGATGGCAGGCGATCAAGGAGCTGCGCGAGCAGGCCGCCGCCGTGCTCGAGGGCAACCCGGTGGAGGCCAACGTCTATCAGCACCAGGTCGCCTTCAACGTGATCCCCCAGGTCGAGAACTTCAAGGACGGCGACGACTACACGACCGAGGAGCGCAAGCTGATGGCGGAGACGCGCAAGATCCTCGGCCTCTCCGAGGCCGTCGGCATCTCCTCCACCTGCGTCCGCGTGCCGGTGGTGACCGGTCACTCCGAGTCCGTCAACGTGCAGACCGAGCGCGACCTCTCACCGGAGGACTGCCGCGAGCTGCTCTCCGGCGCCCCGGGTCTCGTCGTCCTCGACGACCCCGGCGATGGCATCTATCCGCTGGCGATCGCGGCCGAGGGGCGCGACGAGGTGCTCGTGGGCCGGATCCGCCGCGATCCCTCGCACGAGCGCTGCCTCAACCTCTGGGTGGTGGGCGACAACCTGCGCAAGGGCGCGGCGCTGAACGCCGTGCAGGTCGCCGAGCTGCTCCACGAGCGGGACCTCGTCCGGGTCCCCGCCGGCGCCGG
>DATBHQ010000024.1:0-4498 GCA_036557385.1 Solirubrobacterales bacterium
AGCTGCGCACCTCGAAGGTCCCGCTCTACGTCCACGCGCCGTACCTGATCAACGTCTGCTCCCCGCGCAACAACGTCCGCTACGGCTCGCGCAAGATCCTCCAGCAGACCTGCGACGCCGCCGCGGAGGTCGGCGCCGCGGCGGTGATCGTCCACGGCGGACACGCGGACGATGACCTCAAGGAGGGCGTCGGACGATGGAAGCGGAGCCTCGAGATGCTCAAGTCGGAGGTTCCCCTCTTCCTCGAGAACACGGCGGGCGGGAAGAACGCCGTGGCGAGGCGCTTCGATGACCTCGGCCGGCTCTGGGGCGGGATCTCGAAGGTGAAGACGGACTTCGAGCTCGGCTTCTGCTTCGACACCTGCCACGCCCACGCCGCCGGGGAGGAGCTCTCGGACGCGGTCGAGCGAGTGCTCGCGATCGTCGGCAGCATCGACCTGCTGCACGCGAACGACTCCCGCGACCCACCGGGCACCGGGGCGGACCGCCACGCCAACCTGGGCAAGGGCCAGATCGACGAGGAGGTGCTGCGCGAGATGATCAGAGCCGCGGGGCCACCGGTGGTGGTCGAGACGCCCGGCCGCGGCATCCGGGCGGACCTTGAATTCGTGCGTGCATCTCTCGCCTGACAAACGTCCATCGATTCGGCTTTCTACGGACGTAACGGGGTGGGTCGATCCGATCCATCCCGCATGTCGGGTTCATGGCTGTGCCGAGACGACTTCGACCGAGAGCGTCTGCTCGATATGGAGGAGCGCATCAAGCCCGTTCGCGCGCTGGCGATGGGCATCCTCGCCCTCGCGCTGATCGTTGGCGGGCCGTGGATCGGCTGGTGGACGCTGATCCCGCTGGCGGCCGCCGCGGGTTTCTTCGTGGTGGCCGACGCGCGCCTGGAGCGCTCCAAGAGGCCCGAGAACCTGATGTTCGCCGCCTGGGTGGGTTCCGAGGTGATGATCGCCGCCGCGGTCGGCCTCAGCGGCGGACCCGAGATCGCAACCCTCTCCTGGCTCGCCATTCCGGTGGTCACGCTGAGCGCACGCTTCTCCCTGCGAGGCGTGGTCACCGGAGTCGCGATCGCGATCGCCCTCCTGCTCGCCGTCGCCTTCATCTCGGATGCGGACGCGGTCGTTGACAACCCGACCCTGGTCGTCGCCCCGCTCGCCCTGATCGTCGCCGCCGCCGTGCTCTCGACGGCGCTGATGGAGTCGGACATGGAGCATCGGGGCGAAGCCGTCATCGACCCACTCACCGGCATGCTCAACCGGAAGGCGCTGATGAATCGCGCCGAGGAGCTTGCCCAGCAGTCGAGAATCACCGGTGAGCCCGTCGGTCTGCTCCTCGGTGACTTGGACCACTTCAAGGAGGTCAACGACCTGGAGGGTCATGCCGCGGGGGATGCTGCGCTCAAGGACGTCGCCTACCTCCTGCGAAAGCAGTTGCGCGCCTTCGACCTTGCCTACCGGATCGGGGGCGAGGAGTTCCTCGTCCTCGTGCCCGGCGCGGACTGCAAGGAGTGCGCGATGCTCGCCGAGGGTCTCCGCGGGGCGGTGGCGGCCAACACCGTCGGGGACGGCAGCTCCGTGACGATCAGCTTCGGCGTCGCGGCCTCCGCCCGGAGTACGAACTTCGACTACGAGAAGGTCTTCGCCGCCGCCGACGAGGCGCTCTACGAGGCCAAGTCCGGAGGGCGCAACCGGGTCTGCGAGCGGCCGCCGGTGGTGATCTCGGGGTCCAGTCCCTCAGCGGCGTTGCAGGCGCCGAGCGCGGCGACCAGCACCGCCAGCTGAACCAGGGCCGAGGTCTCGGTCCCGAGCGGGATCGTCGCGAGCGCAAGCGCGAAGGCGACCGCGCGCCAGGGCTTGAAGGAGAGCCCGAGCACCGCGCGGAAGAAGGCGTGCCCGGCCAGGTAGAGGGCCGTGCCGCCGCCCAGCTCCAGGGCCCGGGCGAAGCTGAGCTCATCGAAGGCATGGCCTATCGCGCGCTCGAGCCCGGCGGCGATGCAGACGATTCCCAGCAGCATCACGAGGTGGGCCCAGTAATAGGCGACGTTCGTGCGGTAGAACTGCCACCGCGTCGGGACCATCCCGCGCAGGGCGCGCTCAGCCTCCTCGTCGTCGCCCATGAAGTAGACCCACCAGAGCTCCGCGCTCAGCGTCAGCCCGAGCGTCGCCACGGCCAGCATCTCCCAGCTCACGTCGATGCCCGAGGCGCCCAGCCCGACCGCGACCACCGACTCCCCGAGGGCGACCATCACCACCAGGCCGTGCCGCTCGACGAAATGGTCGGGCCGGATCCAGCCGGCGGCCTCCGGCACCAGCGCGGGCACGACCACGAAGAGCGTGACCGCGAGGACCCAGGACAGGTACTCCGCGGTCCCGCCGATGAGCGCTCCCACCAGGATCAGCCCGCCCGCGACCAGGTTCATGCGCGCAAAGCTCCAGACGCCGGCCACCGACCAGCTCGCCGACTGCATGTAGAGCACGGTGTGCACCCCGATCACCACCAGGTAGGCGCAGGCGAAGACGACGCCGTTCTCCGTGAACGCGGTCGGGATGACGAGCGAGATCGCGAAGAACGCGAGCATGCCGCCCAGCAGTGGAAGGCGCAGCGAGGTCCGGTCCGGCGGCACCGCGTTGGTGAGCCAGGCGAAGGCGCCGTACATCCACCAGATCGCGGTCAGCATGAGGATGACCTGGGCGAGCGCCTTGCCCGTCGGGTGTTGCACCAGCACCGAGGTCAGCTGGGTGATGGTGAAGACGAAGACGAGGTCGAAGAAGAGCTCGATCGTCGAAACCCGAAGCTCCTCGTTGCTCATCTCCTGAGTGCCGATGGCTCCTCCTTCGCCAGCTCGCGCAGGTTGCCGAACACCCTCACGCTCAGCAGGGCCAGCATCACTGCCACGATGGCGAGGCCGATCACGTCGAAGACGGTGAGGTTGACGTCGAGCAGGTTGAAGTCGAGCCCCAGGCCGAGCGCCATTGCGGTGTTGATCAGGATCAGGACGACCCGGATCTCCGTCGGTCCCAGCAACCCGTAGCCGAGGCTGAAGCGGCCGAAGGCCATCGACTCCAGATAGACGTTGATCGAGAGGATCAGGTACCCGACGACGATCAGCGCGCCGATCGAGAGCAGCATGAACGGGGAGAGGCCGAGGCCCAGGCCGATCGCGGCGGTGGCGATCGCGTCCACGATGTGGTCGAGGTAGTAGCCGTACTTGGGGCGCTGGATCTGACGCACCCGGGCCAGCGTCCCGTCCAGGCTGTCTCCGATCCACTGGACGACGAGCAGCCCGCTCGCCACCCAGAGCCAGCCGCGGCCCTGGTTGGAGAGCTGGTAGGCGCCGCAGACGCCGAGTGCGGCGAGCACGCCGAGGGCGGTGAGGTCATCGGGGAGGATCCAGCGCGGCAACCTGCCCGCGGCCCAGGGCAGGAAGCGCCGCTCGAATCGGGCGAGCAGGAAGTTGGGCTCGCGCTCGGCCTCGACCCCCTTCTTGCTCTCGGCCTCCATCCACGCGCAGTGTGCTGCGCGCGTCGGCCGGAGAGTTCGGTCCGGATGCGCCTCTACTTTCAATTGGAAATGACCGAAAGCCTGTTCGACAACGGAAACGGCAACGCGACGCCGGCGCAAGCTCAGAACCGGCTCCTCCGAGAGCTCTCGGACGGGGATCAGGTGGCAGGAGCCTTCGTCGTACGGGAGCGCGAGCGCCGGCAGAAGCGAAATGGAGAGGACTTCCTCCGGGTGGTGCTTGCCGACAAGACCGGCACCGTGCCCGCCATCGCCTGGGACGGCGTCGCCGAGTGCTTCGAGGTCTGTGCCCCCGGATCGATCGTGCTGGTCAGCGGCAGCTTCTCGATCCACTCGCAGTTCGGCCGGCAGATCAAGCTCGCCGCCGTCCGCGCCGCCGGCCCCGAGGAGTACGACGCGGAGCAGCTCGCCGAGGGCCCTGGGCGGTCAGTCGAGCTTCTCGAGTCCGATCTGCGCGAGCTGATCGCGACCGTCCAGAATCCATCCCTCCACGGGCTGCTCGAGCGCTTCTTCGGAGAGGGGACCGAGAGCTGGGCCCGGTTCCGCGAGGCCCCGGCCGCCAAGCATTACCACCAGGCCTACGCCGGCGGTCTGCTCGAGCACACCCTCTCGGTCGCCCAGGCCGTCAGCGCGGCCGCCAACTTCTTCCCCGGGATCGACCGCGAGATCGCGGTGACCGGGGGCCTGCTCCACGACATCGGCAAGACCGAGGCCTACAACGACGACCCGCTCGCGATCGAGCTCACCGACGCCGGCCGGCTCGAGGGCGAGATCCCGCGCGGCTACTACCTGGTCCGCCGCGAGATCGAGCGGATCGAGAGCTTCGACCCCGACCTCGCCCAGGCGATCCTCCACATCATCCTCTCCCACCACGGCCAGCTCGAGCACGGCTCGCCGGTCGTCCCCGCGACCCGGGAGGCGACCCTGGTGCACGCGATCGACAACCTCGGCGGCAAGCTGGGGAGCTTCGACC
>DATBHQ010000025.1:0-4737 GCA_036557385.1 Solirubrobacterales bacterium
GAGGGGGTCCTCGAGCGCGGCGACGGTCAGGCTCACTCCCTCGATCGCGATCGAGCCGTGCTCGACCACGTAGGGGAGAAGCTCATCCGGCAGCTCGACGCGGACCCGCTTCGCGAACCCGTCGCCGGCGATCTCCGCGACCGTGGCCACCCCGTCGACGTGTCCCTGGACGACGTGGCCGCCGAGCCGGTCCGCGGCGCGCAGCGGCAGCTCGAGATTGACGCTGGAGCCGGGCTCCAGCTCGCCGAGCGTCGTCAGCCCGAGCGTCTGATGCATGACCTCCGCCTCGAACGCGCCGTCTCCCAGCGCGGTCGCCGTGAGACAGGCGCCGTTGACGGACACCGAGTCGCCCTCGCCGAGCTGCGGGGTGAGCCCGGCGCGAACGCGAAGGCGGGCGCCATCGGCCGAGCTCTCCACGGCCTCCACCCGACCCAGCTCGGTGACGATCCCGGTGAACATCAGCCGCTCACCACTCCCTCAGCCGGGCGCGGATCAGGATGTCCTCGCCGATCTGCTCGTGGCTGGTCGCGAGCGGCCGCGTGCCCTCGGCTATGCGTGCCACCCCGTCGCCCTCGAGGACGGCGCGGGCCTCGGTCGCGCCGATCAGCACGGGTGCGATGAAAAAGCGCATCTCGTCGATCTCGCCGGCGTCGAACAGCGTGCCCGCGAGGGTGGGACCGCCCTCGACCAGCAGGTCCTGGATCTCGCGCCGGCCGAGCTCGCTGAGCGCGGCCTCGAGCCGGTCCCGGGGGGTCCGCCCCGGTGTGACGATGACCTCGACGCCCGCACGCTCGAGCGCATCGCGTGCGGCGGAGGGCGCCTCGGGGGCGCAGATCAGGATCAGGGGCGCCTCGTCGATCGATCCCGCGAGGGCCGAGTCGAGCGGCAGCCTCGCCCGGGAGTCGAAGACGACGCGGGTGGGCTGGCGCGTGGCCTCCTCGAGCCTGGCGGTGAGCAGCGGATCGTCGGCGAGCGCGGTGCCGATTCCGACGGCGACGGCGTCGCACTCGGAGCGCCAGCGGTGGACGAGCTCGCGGCTCTCCGTGCTCGAGATCCAGCGGGAGTCGCCCGTGGGCGAGGCGACCCGGCCGTCCAGGGACATGGCGGCCTTGTAGGTGACGAGCGGCCGGCCGGTGCGAGCGCGCTTGCGGAAGGGCTGGTTGAGGAGGCGCGCGGCCGCGGCCTCGGGGCCGCCTGCGAGCTCCACCTCCACCCCGCCGTCGCGCAGCATGCCCGGCCCGCGCCCCGAGGCCTTCTCGGTGGGGTCCTCGGAGGCGTAGACGACCCGGGTGATCCCGGCGTCCAGGATCGCGTCGGTGCAGGGGGGCTGGCGGCCCGTGTGGGCGCATGGCTCGAGCGTGACGTAGATGGTCGAGCCCGCCGGATCGGCGCCGCGTGCGCGAGCGTCCTCGATGGCCGCCCGCTCGCCGTGCAGCTCCCCGTGCGCGGCGTGAAAGCCCTCGCCGATCACCTCGCCCTCGCGGACGAGCACGGCGCCGACCATCGGGTTGGGGCTGGTCCGCCCGCGGCCGCCCTCGGCGAGCTCCCGGGCCCGGCGCAGGTGGGTCGCGTCCTGTTCTGTGCTGACCGTTGCGATGCTCGCCTCCTTGATGGGTCGAGCTCGTTGATTGACTGGTCAGTCAGCCAGTTATTGTACGGCAGTAGAGTCCGCCGCCATGCCGAGAATCGGGAGAGTGCAGGCGACGGACGAGGCGAGGAGCTACGGGCGACGCGCCAGCCTGCTCTCCGTCGGGGTCGGGATCACGGGGCTGATCACCTACCTCTACTTCGCGATCGCGTCGCACGAGCTCTCGAGGGACCAGTACGGCGAGGTGACGGTCCTCTGGGTCTCGGTCTTCATCGTCATCTCGATCCTGCAGCGACCGGTCGAGCAGCTGCTCTCCCGCACCGTCTCCGAGAACCTGGCGCACGGCACGCCGATCGCACGCACGGTCCGGGTCGCGGCGACGATCCAGGTCTGCGTGGCGGTCGCTTTCGACGTCGTCGCGCTGGCGCTGAAGGGCCCGATCACCGACCACCTGCTGCACGGGAACACGACGCTCTACTGGATCGGGGTCGCCGCCGTCACCGCCTACGGCGCCAGCTACTTCGCCCGCGGCTTCCTCGCCGGCAGCCACCGCCTGACGATCTACGCGCTCCAGATCATCTGCGAGTCGGTGGCGCGGACGGCGTTCCCGACCGCCGTCGCGATCGGCATCGCCTCGGGACAGACGGCGGTGGCGCTGGGCATCGTGGCGGCCCCGACGCTCTCGCTGATCGTGGTCCCGTTCGCCTTCTTCCGCCGCTTCGGACAGCCCGAGCCCACCGAGGAAGCGGCCGGCGAGGCAGCGACGGGCGCGGACGCGACGGGGGACGCCCCAACCGACGAATTCACCCTGGCCCGGGGCGGCCGCTTCGCCGGCGGCGTCTTCCTGATCATGCTCTCGGAGCAGACCCTGTTCAACGCCGGAAACCTGCTCGTCAACGCCACCGCCGGCGCGGCCGCCGCGGGCTACATCTTCAACGTGCTGATGATCGCCAGGGCGCCGCTGCAGCTCTTCCAGGCGGTGCAGACGAGCCTCCTCCCCCACCTCACCACGCTCGGCTCACAGGGCAACGAGCGGGACTTCCGCGCCTCCGTGCGAGTGACGATCCTGGCGATCGCGGGGTTCGCGGGCCTGGTCACCGTCGTGATGCTGATCGCCGGACCGCAGCTGATGCAGATCGCCTTCGGCAAGAAGCACACCTATCAGCGGATCGACCTGGTCATCGTCAGCATCGGGATGGGCGTCTACCTCTCGGCGGCGACCCTGAACCAGGCCGCCCTCGCCAAGGGCCAGGTGCGCCGGGCCTCGATCTGCTTCGTGAGCTGCGCGATCGCATTCGTGGTCTGGATGCTGGTCCCGATCGTCGACAACGACTTCCACCGCGTCGAGATCGGCTACCTGGGGGCCTCCACCCTGCTCTTCTCGCTTCTCTACTGGCTCTACCGCCAGCCGCTGGAGCGGGCGGAGGTGCCGGTGAAGCCGGGCTCGACGGAGGAGATGGAGCTGCAGCTCGCCTCGGCGGACGAGGCGGGCTAGGCGGCTCCGGCCGCGTCCGCGATCGCGGCGTAGGCGGCGGCGGGGTCGTCGGCGCCGAAGACCGCGGACCCGGCGACGAAGAGGCCCGCGCCGGCGTCGGAGACGCTGCCGGCGGTGCCCGGGTCGATCCCGCCGTCGACCTCGATGGTGCCGTCGCCGACCAGTGACGCGAGCCTGCGCACCTTGTCCGGCGAGTCGGCGATGAACGGCTGGCCACCCCAGCCGGGATTGACGGTCATGCAGAGGAAGACGTCCGCGTCGTGGACGGACTCGCCGACCGCGCCCACGGGGGTCCCCGGGTTGATCGCGAGGCCGGCCAGGCAGCCCAGCTCGCGGATCGCGTTCAGGGTCCGGTTGATGTGCGGGGTCGCCTCGGCGTGGAAGGTGATCGAGTCCGCCCCGGCCTCGGCGAACGCCTCGATGTGCTCGTCGGGCCGCTCGATCATCAGGTGGACGTCGATTGCCCCGCCCGCCTGGTGGACCTGGTCGGAGATCGCGCTCGCCACGAGCGGGCCGATCGTGATCGGGGGGACGAAGTGCCCGTCCATCACGTCCACGTGGATGATCCGCGCGCCGGCCGCCATCACCTCCTCGATCTGCGAGCCGAGGCGGGAGAAGTCGGCGGAGAGGATCGAGGGCGCGACTCGCTTGGCGCCGTAGAGCTCGCGACGGCTGGCCGGCGCCTTGTCCGTTGCGGCTTCCATCCGCGGCTCAGATGCTCCGCAGCATCGAGTGGCCGCAGTGCTGGCACTGCATGTCCTCGGTGCGGCTCATCCGCGCGATCGTCTGGTGCTCGCCGCAGTTCGGACACTGCGAGACGAGCTCGAAGCGCCGCAGGCAGTAGACGCAGACGAAGCGTCCCGGGAGCTGGGCCGGCCGCAGCCAGGGCTCCCCGCAGCCCGGGCAGTTCGGGCGCTGGAGGGCGCCATCCGCAGGCGCCTGCGTCTCGGCCGAGTTTCCAAGGGCGCTTTCGATCCGTTCGGCCACGGCACGAGAGTAGCGAGCGCTCATACGGCTTTCGTCGGGGCCCCGTGGCCGCGCAGGAAATCCGCCGCGCTCATCGGCTTTTTTCCGGGTGGCTGGACGACCTCGAGGCGCAGGACCCCGTCCGGGCCGGCGAGGAGGAGCTCGTCCGCCTCGATGGTGAAGGAGCCCGGCTCGGACGATCCGTCCCACCCGGACACATAGCCCGGCTCCGCCGAGCGGACGCCGAGCCGATCGCCATCCGCGAGCTCCAGGTAGGCGCCGATGTGGGGCGTCAGCGCTCTCACCTTTCGGGCGAGCTCCTCCACTGGGCGGGAGGGGTCGAGGCGGCGCTCTGCGGCCGAGATCTTCTCCGCGTAGGTCGCTCGAGCGTCGTCCTGCTCGGTGAACTCGAGCTCATCGGCGGCCAGCAGGTCGAGCGCGCGCACGGTGAGGTCGCCCGCCGCGGGTGCGAGCCGGGCCGAGAGGGACTCGTAGTCGTCACCGCTCTCGATCGGTACCTCCCGCGCGAGGGCGACGGGCCCCGAATCCAGGCTCGCCGTCACGCGCATGATCGTCACGCCGGTGAGCCCCTCCCCCGCCATCAGGGTGCGCTCGATCGGGGCGGCCCCGCGCCAGCGCGGGATCAGGGAGGGATGGACGTTCAGCATCAGGAACTCGCTGAGCAGCG
>DATBHQ010000026.1:0-15082 GCA_036557385.1 Solirubrobacterales bacterium
CCCGCCGGCAGCTCGCGGTTCCAGATGTCGTGCTCGTAGATGTACCAGTCGATCTGCATCGTGTGGCGCGGCCGATCGACGACCCTGCCGTAGTGGCGCTCCTGGTCACGCCGAATCGTCTGCTCCATCTCCTGATTCGAGGGCAGGGCGTAGTCACCGTTCACGTAGCGGGCGACGACCCTGCTCTGTAGCTCGACGAACGGGAAGAGGGTGGGGACCGTCTGCGCGAAGCCGATGAAGGCGAGATCGTCGATTCCGGGCCAGAAGATCCGCTTGTAGAGCGGGAACCGGTTCTCCGGCGCCGAGATGAAGTCCGGATCGAAGAACGGGAAGGTGATCTTGTAGCCGGTGGCGTAGACGATCGCGTCGATCTCCTCGATCGTGCCGTCCTCGAACTCGACGCGGTCTCCCCGCAGCTCCCTGACGTTCGGCTTGGCGACGGCATCGCCGGAGCCGAGCCGCAGCAGCAGCTCGCTGGAGACCGTCGGATGGGCCTCGAGGAACTCGTGGTTGGGGTGGGGCAGGCCGAAATCCTCCATCCGCCCCGAGGCCAGGTAGGGCAGGGGCCGGGCGAGCCAGCGCTGGAGCCTGACCGGAAGATGGGGGTTGGTCCTGACGAGCTTCCCGATCGGCTGGCCGAGCAGGTACTTCGGCATCACCCAGGCCCCGCTGCGGGTCGAGATGAAGACCTTCTCCGCCACGCCCTTGCGCGAGAGCTCGGAGACGATGTCCACCGCGCTGTTCCCGATCCCGACGACCAGCACCCGCTTGCCCGTCAGATCGAGTGGTTCCGTCGGGGAGAGGTAGTGGTGTGAATGGAGCGTCTCGCCCTCGAAGCTGCCGGGGAAATCGGGGAGACGGGGATCCCAGTGGTGGCCGTTGCCGACGATCAGGAAGTCGAACTCCCCGTCCGAGCCGTCACCGAGCGTGATCCTCCAGCCGCCTCCCTCCATCCGCTCGGCATGCTCGACGGGAGTCTGGAAGCGGATCCGGTCCCGGAGCGAGAAGGCGTCGGCGTAGTCGTTGATGTAGGCGCGTATCCGCTCGTGGTGCGGGTAGTCGGGGTACTCGTCGCCCATCGGCATGTCGCGGAAGGAGACGCTGTCCCGGTAGGTGTCGATGTGCAGGGAGCGGTAGGCGGAGGAGCGGCCGTTCGGATTGCCGAAGTACCAGTTGCCGCCGATGTCGTCGCTCGCCTCGAAGCACGTGTAGTCAAGGCCCCAGTCGGAAAGCGACTTGCCGGCGGTCAGGCCGCTGATCCCGGCGCCGATCACGCAGGTGGTGGGCTTCATGCCGGGCAGTTTCTCAGACGTCGCTCGACACGTTGATGCCCAGGTTGTCGAGCAGGTCCTGGGCCCAGCGGTTGAAGGTGTCGAACCAGCCAGTCAGGATGGCGACCCCGAAGGCGATCAGGATGAGGCCGCCGATCGCCATGATCACCGGGTAGTGGCGCTTGATCACCGCGAACGCGGTCGTCATCCGGCTGAAGGCGATCGAGGTGAGCAGGAAGGGGATGGCGAGGCCTGCGGAGTAGACGGCGAGCAGGAAGGCGCCGTGGGCGGCCGAGCCCGAGACCGCGGCGGCGCTCAGGATCGCCGCCAGCGTCGGCCCGATGCACGGGGTCCAGGCGATCCCGAAGGCGGCGCCGGCGACCAGCGGGCCGCCGGTGCCCGCGCGCGCCAGCAGGCCCTCGGCGTGCCACTCGCGATTGAGCTGCGGGATGAAGAGCGCCGAGATGAAGAAGACGCCCATCGCGATGATCAGCCAGCCCGCGACCTTGTCGAGCAGGAGCTGGTGCTCCTGGAGGGTGCTGCCGATGCCCGTCGCGCCGAGCCCGAGCAGGATGAAGATCACCGAGAAGCTGGAGACGAAGAGCAGGCTCGGGACGATCACGCGCCGCCAGTCGGCGCGCTCGAGATCGGTGGCGGCGACGCCGGTGACCGCGGAGAGATAGCCGGGCACGAGCGGCAGGACGCAGGGGGAGAGGAAGGAGACGATCCCCGCCGCGAGGGCGGTGAGGACGCCCACTCCTGATGCCGGATCCGCGCTCATGGGCTGAATTCTGGCGGACGAATCACGCCTGATCGGGAGTCATCTGGGAGGTCGGCCGGGCACCGTGCTTAATACGGAGAGGGTCTGCGGATCTGCTCGGATGATCGTCCATACGTGCCTGCGTAGGGTTCTGCCTGCATCCGGATCCCCGGCCAACTGCACCCGTTCACAGGCGTCCAGCACGTTGGCCAACCCGGCGAGGCGGCCTTCATCCCCCTGGGGTCGCCTCGCCGGTCTCTTTTTCAGGCGCCCTTGTTGGGATGATCCCACGGGCCGTCAAATAGCGGTCCCGATCAGGGCTCCGGGCCGGGATCCTGGCCCAGGATGCCGCGGAGAGCACGCGCGGCCTTGGGCGCCAGCTCGCGGGCGTTGTTGTTGAACATCGCGTGGACCTGCTCTGCATCCTCGCCGAGCGCCCTGGTGCGGCCCGCGATCTCCTCGAGCTCCGCTGCGGAGTAGTCGTAGTCGAAGCGCTCCGCCACGCTCCGCCCGTGCAGGTACCCCTCGGTGTTGCGCCCGTGGCAGCGCAGGTAGGCGAGGGAGTCGTTCGTGACCGCATCGATCGGCGGGAAGATCGGGACGTGGTCCCCGGGCGGGGAGTCGACGCAGACGAACACCGCGTCGTGCGCCGAGAGCCAGTCGAGGACGCGCTCGAGGCGCTTCGGCGACGCCCAGCTGCGCCGGCGGAACTCGATCGCCACCGGGGCGGGGGAGAGGCCTTCGATCACGGGCGCGAGCTCGTCGAGCTCGTCCCGGCGGGGGTCGAAGGCGGGCGTCAGCTGGAGGAGGTAGGCGCCGAGCTTGCCGGCCTCGGTGAGCGGCCTCATCGCCTCGGCAGTGCGCCTGACCATCTCGTCCTGCAGGGCGTCGTCGAGCAGCACGCGGCCGCGCTCGTTGGTCTCGACGTCATCCCGGAGCTCCTTGGGGAGCTGCTTGAGCTGCGCGGCGTGGCGGGAGAGCAGCCGGTGGAGCTTCACGTCGAAGCGGAACCCGTCCGGGGTTCCGGTGGCCCAGCTCTCCACGGTCGAGGTCGCCGGGATCGCGTAGAAGCTCGAGTTGAGCTCGACCGCTTCGAAGCGCTCGGCGTAGAAGGCGAGCCGGTCCCTAGCCGCCAGCCCCTCCGGATACCAGTGCTCGACGAAGCCGGGGTCGGACCAGCTCGAGGTGCCGACGACGACGGACACTCCCGGATGATCGGCTATCGGGCGCTTGCGAGCGGCTCCAGGAGCGAGGTGGACCCCGCCTCCCAGCGGCCCAGGACGTGGGCGGCGAAGCGCCCGTCGAGATCGAGCAGGGCGGAGACGCCGAAGAGGATGTCGCCGACGAGCTCGGGCTCACTGAGCGCCAGGCCCTGGGCCATGTCGTAGACGGCGATGTTCTCGTGGACCGAGTCCGCCTCGACGTGCTCGTCGAAGAAGTCCAGGGCGTCCTCGTCCTGACCGAGCCGGCGCAGGCCCTTCGCGTAGCGGCTGTTGGGGATGGGCGAGGTCGCCTCGAAGGCGGCCAGGTGCCCGACGATCGCCCCGCGCAGCCTGCGATGAAGCCCGAACAGGGACATCAGGTTCACCGTCGCGAGGGTCACCGCGGGGATCCGGCCCAGATAGGCGCCGTAGGCGGGATCGAGGTCGAGCGACCGCATCGCCTTCGCGAAGAGGGTCGCGTGCACGCGCTCGGGACGGCCACCGCCGTACTCATCTGACTGGACCTCGACCAGCGCCGCCTTGGCGGCGCCATCCAGGCGCGGGATCGCCCAGGAGTGCGGGTCGGCCTCCTTGAGCTGGTAGGCGGAGCGGTGGATGAGGAACTCGCGAAACTGCTCGAGCGATGCCCTCCGCTCCATGTGGCTCGAGAGCTGCGGTCCCTCGTCCTCGTCGACCAGCCGCATGATCGTCTCGCCGACGCCGGCCGGATCGGCGTGCGGCCGCGACACCTGCTCGTGGAGGCAGGCCTCGAAGTCGGCCTCCAGCTCCCCCCGCAGCGCGATCAGCCCGGGGTGCCACTCCCAGGAGGGATCCACCTCCCGGAAGCCCCGGTAGCTGAGCTCGTAGAGGACGTAGAGGGCGAGCTGATGGTCCTCGCCGAGGGCGCCGCCGTCGGCGCTGGGCCAGCCGGCCAGATCGGGCGGCGGGTCGCCCAGCGAGTCGATCAGGAACGCGCTCAGCGGGCCGCGGGCGGATGGAAGCGGGGGCGACGTCACTGCCCGTCTCTACCCGCTCGCGGCCAGGGCCATTCGCCGGGAGCTGTGCAGGTGTTTCGCGATGGGGGGCGGGGGCAGACTGGGGCAACGTGGAGACCGAGCTGACCCCGTACCCGAACGGCCCGTATCTGCTGCGCGGGGACTTCCGCCTGACCGATCCCGACGGCGCCGAGATCGATCCGCGCCGCAGGACGGTGGCGCTATGCCGCTGCGGGGCCTCCCGGCGAAAACCCTTCTGCGACGGCACCCACAAGCTGATCGGGTTTCGCGCCCCGGGGGGAGAGGCCGTTCCCCTGCCGGAGCTCAGCGCGGCGCGCGAACCGGCGGCGTAACCGGGCCGGCGACGAGGCCGCCCGCGGGACCACCCGGCCCGAGTACCGGATGCCGCCCCGGAGGAGGCGCTCTCGCAGGGCCAGCCAGGAGCAGATCCCCCGCTCGAGGACCCAGAGAGGCGCGAGGAGCGAGGCGGCCGCGGGGAAGACCGTCCGCCCGCCCGCGCGGCGCCGGCCGAGCTCCGCGAGGGCGATCAGGCCCGCCGCGGCGACCGCGGGGACGCGCGGTGTGCGGCGGATCGCCGAGACGCCGAGCACCGGCACGACCGCCAGCCACGCGGCCATACGCGGTGGGATCGCGAAGTCGTCGTAGGCCTGGCGGACGCGCTGCGAGGCGAAATGCCGCGCGCTCGGCGGCCGCCGGGCGACGTAGAGGTCGAGGGGGCTGGAGACGCTGCCGCCCGCCGCCCGGATCGTCCTCAGCAGCTCGAGGTTCTCGAAGATGACGTCGCCGTCATAGCCGCCCGCCGCCAGCAGCGAGCTGCGCCGCACGGCGAGCGTCCCCGGAAAGTCGCAGCCCAGCGAGCGGTTGAGCAGCGTGCGCGCCGTGTCCCAGAGCGCGTGCCAGGGGACGGGGTCGAAGTGGTTCTGGGGGCGGACGCAGTCGGCGAGCGCCAGCAGCTGGACGGTGCGGATCAGCGAGCGCTCCTCGTAGCGCACGTCGTCGTCGGCGATCACGACCGCTTCGTTGCTCGCCTCGCGGACGCCGGTGAGCACGCCGCCCACCTTGCCCATCGGCGTCGCGAGCTCCGGGTCCGGGCGCAGGTGGCGGCCCAGCGGGGCCCAGGCGCCGGCGTGGCGCTCGTACAGCGCTCGCGGAGAGCCGTCGACGAGGATCAGCTCCACCCACTCGGGAAGCCGGCGCAGGTAGGCGGTCAGCTCCTCGAATCCGTCGTCCTCGCTCCAGCGGATCGGGAGCACGTAGGTCGCCCTCACGCCTCCTGTCTGACCGCCCGCCGCTCCGGGTAAACGGGGCGCATGAGTCGGCTCAGGCGGATCGATTGCGCGGCGCCCGGCATCACCCGCCGGCGGCGCGGGAAGGGGTTCGAGTACCTCGACGAGAGCACGGGCGAGCGGATCGAGAGCGAGGACGTCGTCGAGCGCATCAAGGCCCTTGCGATCCCGCCGGCGTGGGAGGAGGTCTGGGTGTGCGCCGACCCCATGGGCCACATCCAGGCGACCGGCATGGATGCCAGGGGACGCAAGCAGTACCGCTACCACGACCGCTGGCGCGAGCGGCGCGACCGGCAGAAGTTCGACGAGATGGTCGACTTCGCCCGCTCGCTCCCGAAGCTGCGAGAGCAGGTGGACAGCGACCTGCGCCGCCGGAAGGTCTCCCGCGAGCGCGTCCTGGCCTGCGCCGTGCGCCTTCTCGACCGCGGCTTCTTCCGGATCGGTTCCGAGGACTACGCGGAGGAGAACGACACCTACGGGCTGGCGACGATGCGGAAGCGCCACGTGGCGATCGAGGGGAAGACCCTCGTGTTCGACTACGAGGCCAAGGGCGGCAAGCGCCGCGTGCAGACGCTCATCGATCCGAAGGTCTCCCGGCTCGTCAGGACGCTCCGGGAGCGGCGGGGCGGGGGACACGAGCTGCTCGCGTACCGCAACGGGAGCGAGTGGCGCGATATCCGCTCCACCGAGATCAACGACTACATCAAGGCCGTGATCGGCGAGCAGCACAGTGCGAAGGACTTCCGGACCTGGAACGCGACCGTCCTCGCGGCGCTCGCTCTGGCCAGGTCGGCGCACGAGCGGGACATGAGCACGAAGGGAGGGCGGAACCGGGCCAAGCGCGACGCCGTCAAGGAGGTCTCGCACTACCTCGGCAACACCCCCGCGGTCTGTCGCGCTTCCTACATCGACCCACGCGTCTTCGACCGCTTCGACGGCGGCCTCACCGTCGGGGGCGTCTTCGAGCGACTGCCGGAGGACCCGGCCGACTGGCCGGAGGTCCAGGGGCCGATCGAGAAGGCCGTGCTCGACCTGATCGACCGGCGCGAGTCCGCCTCGATCGAGCGGCTGTGAGCCTCAGCCCTCAGCGAGGCCGTGCGGATGGAGGTGGTCCTCGGCCATCCGCTTGAGGCCGGCGCGGTCGATCTTGCCCGTTGGATTGAGCGGCATCTCGTCGAGAAAGACGATCTCGTCCGGCGCCTTGTAGCCGATGCGCTCGCGACAGAAGACGATCAGGTCGGCGCGGGCGGGCGGCTCGGCGCCCTCGTGCAGGGTCACGTAGGCGCGGACGTCCTCACCGTGCACCGCGTCGTGGACGCCGACCGCGCCGGCGAGGTCCACCGCCGGGTGCTCGAGCAGGGCACCCTCCACCTCGTAGGGGCTGATGTTGGAGCCGTCGTGCACGATCACCTGCTTCTTGCGGCCGAAGAACCAGAGGTAGCCGTCCTCGTCCGCGCGAGCCAGGTCACCCGAGTCGAGCCACTCGTCAATCACCACCTCCTCGGTCGCCTCGGCCGCCTCCCAGTAGCCGAGCATGCGGCTGCGCGTGTTGATCCAGATCCGGCCGACCTCGCCCGGCTGAATGGGCTCCCCGTCCTCGCTTCGCAGGGAGATCCGGAAGCCGCAGATCGGCATCCCGATCGAGCCCTGCCGGATCTCGCCGGAGGGCGGATTGAGCGTCGCGAGCCCGACCTCGGTCATCCCGTATCCCTCCACGATCGGGAACCCGGCCTCCGCCGCGAACTCCGTGAGCAGCTCGGTCGACACCTTGTCGGCGCCCGCGCGGCACATGCGCAGGGAGGAGAAGTCGCCCGGCTCCAGGTCGTGGTCGTGGATCAGGGCCGAGAGGGCGGCCGGGATCATCGCCAGGATCGTCGGCTGCTGCTCCCGAAGCAGGGGCAACAGCTCGTGCGCGTCGGTCGTCCGGGCCACCACCACCTTGCCCCCGACGGCGAGGGTCGCCAGTGACCAGAGGAAGGAGCCGATATGCGACATCGAGGACCCGGGCAGGAAGACGTCCCCGGCATCGAGCTCGAAGGCTCCCGCCGCGCTCGCGATCATCCAGCGGAGCGTCTCGCGGGTGTGCGTTACGCCCTTGGCTGGGCCGGTGCTTCCCGAGGTGAAGAAGATCACCGCGGGGGCGTCGGGATCCGCTGGCGCGGCGGGTGGGAGGGGCTCCGACTCCAGCAGCGAGGTGAACTCCCGGCTCCACTCGACTCCGCCGGCCGCCGGCTCCGGGCTTCCGGGGGGGCGGGGCTCGGCGTCGCGGTAGCCGATCGTCCCGAGCTCCAGGCCGCTCGCCAGCTCGCTCGAGGCGATGTCCTCCGCCCGCTCGACGTGAGCCAGGATCGCTCTCGCCTCGCTCACCGACAGGGCGTGGTCGATCTCGCGCGCCGTGTAGCGGTAGTTGAGCGGCGTCGCGATCAGGCTGGCCCGGAAGCAGGCCAGGTAGTGGACGACGAGATCGATCCGGTTCGGCATCAGCGAGGCGAGGCGGTCTCCCGGCTCGAGGCCGAGCTCGCGGTAGCCGCCCGCCAGCGCCGCGCTCTCATCCTCCAGCTCGCGCCAGGTGAGCGCGCGATGCGCGGAGACGATCGCCGGCTCGGCCGGCGCACGCTCGAGCCCGGCGCTGAGCAGGTCGTCCAGCGAGCCCGCGGGAGCGTCGAGATCGGCGCCGTTCAGCAGCATCGATCGGAGATCCTATGAATCGCGGGGGATCTAGCTCGACTTCTTGCCGCCCTCGCTCGAGGAGTCGGGCGAGTTGGCGATCGAGGCCGCCCGCTGCTTGCTCATGCCCTGCTTCCGCAGGCCCTCGTACTGCTCAACCGCTACGCGGTGACGCCGACGCTCTCAAGCGACGCGTCGATGGCTCGGTCGAAGCCGTCCCAGAGGGTCTCCGCCGCGTGGCGCTCCTCGGGCAGGATCATCTGGGCGACGCCGGCGGCCGACTCGTCGCCGGCGCGCTCCGCGACTCGGCGCAGCTGCTCATAGGAGGCGATCTCGAGGTGCTCGAACGCGTACGCGAAGCCCGCGAGCTTCGCCGGCGTGTCGGGCTGCGCGGCGAAGAACGTTCCCCAGTTGAGCGCGCCGAGCTTCATCGCCGCGTCCTTGAGGAAGTTCGGGCTCGCGCCGCGAGCCTCGAGGCGCTCCTCGATCAGGGACTTGTGGTTCTTCGTCTGCTCGAGATGCTCCTCGTAGTCCTTGCTCAGCCTCGGGTCACCGCCCACGTCGATCGCCTTGGAGAGCATCTGCTCGGCCTGAGACTCGATCGCATGCGCGTCGCTCAGGTACTTGTTGAGCTGGTCGCCGACGTCATCGGGATCCACGTCTCGCAGCGAGGCGTTGACGGCGACGTCCCAGTTGTCAGACAGGCGGCGAGCCATCTCGCTCTCCTGCCCGCCGATGTCCCTGGCGAGCGCGACCGTCCCGTCGTCCTTGGCGCGCTCGGCGATGCGGGCGAGCTGCTCGTAGGCGGCCAGCTCCATGTGCTCGTAGGAGAAGGCGTGAGAGACGAGCTTTCCGGGCGTGTCCGGCTGGAACTTGGCGAACAGCGCGAAGGCGGGCGCGGTCGCGGCGCCGGCGATGTCCTTCAGCTTGTTCGGTGAACCGCCCAGTGCCTCGAGGCGCTCGGTGACCCGCCGCTTCTGCTCCTCGGTCTCGCCGATGTGCTTCTCGAAGGCGGCCTCCAGGGTGGCGTCGCCCGCGATCTTGGGCGCCACCTTCATCTGCACCAGCGCCTGCTCCTCGATCGCGTGGATGTCGCCGAGGTACTTGACGATCTGCTCTTCAATGCTCCGCTCGCTCATCACGGCTCCTTTCAGGGTTGGAGGACGACCTTGATCGCGCCGTCCTGCTTCTTCTGGAACATCTCGTAGGCCTCCGGCGCGCGATCGAGGGGTAGGCGGTGGGTGGCGAGGTCGTCCACGCCGAGCGGGTCGTCATCGCCCTCGAGTAGCGGGATGATCTCCTCGATCCAGCGCTTCACGTGGGCCTGGCCCATCCGGATCTGCACCCCCTTGTCGAAGAGCTGCATCATCGGCAGCGGGTCGATCTGCCCGCCGTAGACGCCGCTGATCGAGAGCGTGCCGCCCCGGCGGACGGTGTCGATCGCGTTGTGCAGCACCTCCATCCGATCGACGCCGAACTTCTCGATCGCCTTCTCCGCGATCGAGTCCGGGAGGAATCCGGCCGCCGTCTGGGCGAGCTTGCCGAGCGGCGCGCCGTGCGCCTCCATGCCGACCGCGTCGATGACGCTGTCCGGGCCGCGGCCACCGGTCATCTCCCTGATCGTGCCCGGGACGTCGTCGTGCTCATCGGCGTCCAGCGTCTGGACGTCGTGACGGGCTGCCATCGCGAGGCGCTCGGGGACCCGGTCGATGCCGATCACGATCTCGGCGCCGCGATGACGCGCGATTCGGGCGCACATCTGGCCGATCGGACCGAGGCCGAAGACGGCCACGCTGCCGCCGTCTGGGATCGCCGCGTACTCGACCGCCTGCCAGGAGGTGGGGAGGACGTCCGAGAGGAAGAGGAAGTGCTCGTCGGGCTTGCCGTTCGCGGGGACCTTGACCGGCCCGAAGTGGGCCTGCGGGACGCGCAGGAACTGCGCCTGGCCGCCGGGCACCTCGCCGTAGAGCTTGGTGTACCCGAAGAGGGCGGCGCCCTTGTCGTGCTCGTGCACCTGGGTCGTCTCGCACTGCGCGAAGAGCCCCTGGTCGCACATGTAGCAGTGGCCGCAGGAGATGTTGAACGGAATGACCACCCGATCACCCGCCTTGATCTGCTCCACCTCGGAACCGACCTCCTCGACGATCCCCATCGGCTCGTGGCCGAGGATGTCGCCCTCGCCGATGAACGGCGCGAGCACCTCGTAGAGGTGGAGGTCGGAGCCGCAGATCGCGGTCGAGGTGATGCGGACGATCGCGTCCGTCGGCTGCTCGATCTCGGGATCGGGCACGTTGTCGACGCGAACGTCCCTCCGTCCGTGGAATGCCAGGGCCTTCATTTGGTGCGAGCCTCCTCTTGTTCGCGCCCCTTGTCGGCCGAGCCGGGCTCGGCCATCAGTCGGTGAGCCTCGGCCTTCGCCTTGTCCGGGACGAGGCGGCCGCCGTAGGTGAGCAGCCTGTTGACGAGCGATCCGGGAATCACCCGCTCCTTGCCCTCCATCAGCGCCTCGAAGCCCTTGCGGGCGACCTCCGCGGGATCGTCCTTCTGCTCCGACGAGCCGACACGGGTGTCCTCCATGTGAGCTCTGCGGAAGAAATCGGTGTCCGTCGGGCCGGGCATCAGCGAGGTGACGCTCACGCCGGTGCCTCGCAGCTCCCGGCGGATGGCGAGCGCGAAGGACTGGACGAAGGACTTTGACGCGTTGTAGACGGCCTGATAGGTCCCGGGCATCGTCGAAGCGATCGACGATGTGAACAGGACGCGCCCCTGGCCGCGGCCGACCATGTCCCGGATGACCAGCTTGCTGAGGTGCACGGTGGAGCGCACGTTCAGGTCGACCAGCTCGAGCTCCCGCTCGAGGTCGGTCCCTCGAGCGAAGTCGCCGCCCTCACCGACACCGGCGTTGAGCGCGAGGGCGGCAACCGGCCGGCCGCTCGCGCGGATGGCGTCGTAGAGCTCCTCGACTCCCCGTGGGGTGGAGAGGTCCGCGCGCACGGATTCGACGGCCGCTCCGTTGACGCCCAAGGATCGCTGTGCTGCCTCCAGCCGCTCGTCCTCGGCGTTGATCATCAGGTCGAAGCCGTTCTCGGCGAAGACCCTGGCGAGCTCATATCCGATTCCGCTCGAGGCGCCCGTGATCACCGCGAATTCTCTGGTCGTCTTGTGCGTCATCTTTCAGGGGTTGCCCCCGCCGCCCGGCGGGCAAACGGGCTCCATCGCCGGGTTGACGCGGCTGGCCCGGCAGTGGAGAATCGGCTTGCACTCAGCCCGAAAGGAGACCGGCGTGTCCTGGAGCCTCAAGGGGAGCTACTTCGAGACCTGTTCGTGTGACCTCATGTGTCCCTGCAACATGTCCTTCGACCACGGCGCGACCTACGACTACTGCCGGGTAACCCTCGTCTTCAACATCAAGGAGGGCGAGATCGAGGGCACGGACGTCAGCGGCCTCAAGGTCGCGGCGATCGCGGACACCCCGAAGGTCATGACGGACGGCAATTGGCGGCTCGGCATGTTCATCGACGACCAGGCGAGCGATGAGCAGATGGAGAAGCTCAAGGCCGTCTTCGCCGGGCAGAAGGGCGGCCCGATGGAGGCGCTCACCCCGCTGATCGGCGAGGTCCTCGGCGTCGAGCGCGCCTCATTCCAGCTCGACGAGGAGGGGCTGCGCCACAGCGTCAAGATCGGGGAGGCGATCGACTTCGAGATCGAGGACATCGTTCCCTTCGGAGTCGAGACGGGGGAGCCCGTGCGGCTCGTCGGCGTCTTTCATCCGGCCTCGTCGGAGTTCAACGCCGCCGAGGCTCAGCGCTCGAAGATCAGCGCCTTCGGCATCGAGTACGAGGGGAAGACCGGGATCTCGGCCTCTGAGTTCGCCTGGGCGGCCTAGGGCGCCGGCATCCCGTTCTGCGCGTCGTTCATTGATCCGCCACTCGGGCTCTCGTCCATGCCCATCGAATCCATCGCCCCCGCCGCCTCGGGTGAGTTCGGCAGCGTGAGCCCCGGCACCTTCTCGGGAGCGAAGGCCACCGCGAGCCCCAGCACGAGCAAGAGGACGGCGATGGAGAGGTTGGCGACGGCCTTCCAGGGCAGCAGCTTCTCGAGCGCGATCAGGGCGGCGATCAGGACCATCCAGCCGATGCTCATCACCCCGAGCGCGAAGAGCGCCGCCATCAGGCCCCAGCAGCAGCCGACGCACCAGGCGCCGTGCTCGATCCCCATCCGAAGCGCGCCGACCCGGCCCGAGCGCCAGTGCATGAGCACGAAGGTCAGCGGACTCCGGCAATGCCGCAGGCAGACGTCCTTGAGCGGGGTGAGCTGATAGGCCGCAGCAGCGAGGATGACGCCGCCGGCCACATAGGGGCCGCCGCTGTCCCAAGCCAGGAAGTCGAGATCGAGCGATCGTCCCAGCTCGAAGATCGCATAGCCGAGCAGGCCCGCGGCCGCCCAGGTGAGCAGGTAGCCGCAGACGAAGATCGCGGTGGCCCCGGTCTGCGTCGACTGGCCCCTGAGGCGCTTTCCCTCCTCGACGCGCGCGTACATGACCACCATCGGCGCGATCGAGGGGAACATCATCGCGGCCATCATCACCACCCAGGCAGTGAGCCAGAAGCCGAGGCCGCCCAGGTCCGTGCCGGGACCGGCGTCCATGCCGTCCATTCGGTCTCCCGTCATGGCCCAAGCGACCGCCGCGAGAAGCAGCAGCCCGAAGATGAGACCGAGCTGAACCGCGCTCGGCAGGCGGGGAACGCGGCGGAGCGTGGCCGATTCCATCGCCACGACTCTAATCCGCCGGGCGTGCCGGATGGAATGCACGGGAACGCGGGTTATGTTCACCCGCGCCGGGTAATGGCTCTACGAACGGTCCAACGTCGAACCCGAGGAGATCGAGCGATGGAAGCGTCTGCGACTGAAACCGGCCATGTCACCGGCACCAAGGACAAGGACTACAACGTCATCTGGTTCACGGAGCAGTGCCTCTCGAACACCCTGCGGCTCGAGACCTACATCCAGGACGCCGAGCGCGACGGCGACAGCGACCTCGCGGAGTTCTTCCGCAAGGCGCAGCACGAGAGCCAGAAGGGCGCCGAGCAGGGCAAGGAGCTGCTCAAGGGCCGCCTCTAGACGTCCGGCCGTCGGGAGCCCAATCCCGACCAACTCTGCAGGTTTACCGGTTATGCGGTGGCGCCGAACTACGATTAGCGCATGCCTCTCAGGGATCGGGAGCTGACCACCCCTCAGCCCTCCCTGACCACCCTCCAGGAGATCTCGGCCCCGGCGCTGCTGGCGATGCTCGTCGCCTCCGCGCTGGTCGTCGTGGACGCCCTCGCCGGCGGGTCGCCGGTGCTCATCGGGCTGCTGGCGATTCCACCGGTGATCGCGGCGAGGAGCGCCTCCCTTCCCGAGACGGCGGTCGTCGCCGCGTTCTGCGTGGCCCTGGCGGCGCTCTCCTTCCTCTGGGGCAGCCTGGGAGACGCGCAGCGCTGGATCTCCGGGACCGTTGTGGTCGCCGGCGGCCTCGGCGGAATCTGGTTCGCGAGCCTGAAGGCACGGCTGAACCGGGAGACGGCCGCCTCTGAGCTGTTGGCCGAGGCGGGCGCCCTGATGGAGGACGCCCTGGACCAGCAACAGCGCGCCGGCCACCTCGCCAGGCTCGCCGTGCCGATCCTCGGGGACGTCGCGATGGTCGACCTGCTCACGCCAGACGGCCTGATCAGGCGATTCGCGGCCCAGAGCGGCGGCAGTGAGGTCGCCGACGTGTTCGTCAACCTGCGGCAGAACGAGCCGATCGATCCGCGCGGCCCGCATCCCGTTGCGGAGGTGATGCGCAGCGGTCGCACCAAGTACCTCGACCAGCTCTCAGACGAGGAGATCGACCGGATCACGACCCGCGAGCACGAGCGGGAGGTGCTCCGCAGGTACCGCTTCCGCTCCTGTGTCGTGCTGCCACTGGGAGCTCGGGGCTCCGTCCTCGGGGCGCTCACCCTCTGGATCATGCGGCCCGCGAAGGCGTTCGACGAGACGGCCCGGCGGACCGCGAAGCGCCTCGCCGACCGGGCCGCGCTGGCGCTGGACAACGCGCGGCTGCACGAGCAGCAGAGCCACATCGCCTCGGTCCTCCAACACAGCCTGCTGCCGCGGTCGCTGCCGAAGATCAACGGGTTCGAGACGTCATCTCGCTTCCTCGCGGCCGGCGAGGCGTATGAGGTCGGCGGCGACTTCTACGACGTCTTCCGAAGCGGCTCGCGCGACTGGACCGCGGTGATCGGAGACGTCTGCGGGAAGGGCCCGGAGGCGGCCTCCCTCACAGCTCTCGCCCGCTACACGGTGCGAACCGCATCCTCGCCGGACAGCTCTCCCAGTGACGTCCTGCGGACGCTCCACGACTCGATCAGCTCCGAGCGCACCGACTTCCGCTTCTGCACGGCGGCCCTGGCGCGGATCCAGGCACCGCCCAACGGGAAGGGCAAGGCGAACGTCACCGTGTCGCTCGGCGGGCACCCCCTGCCTCTGATCCTCCGCAAGAACGGGAACGTGGACCCGGTCGGGGAGCCTGGGACTCTGCTCGGGGTCATCCCCTCCCCCGTGCTGGAGGATGCCGAGGCCACGCTGGGCGTCGGCGACTCACTGATCCTCTACACCGACGGCGTTCTGGACGTCCGCGAGTCCGCCGAGCGCGGCGACCCGGACTGGGTCGCTCAGCAGGTCGCGAAGTTCGCGGGGAAGGGCGCGGACGAGATCGCCGAGTCGCTCGCCGATGCGGCGATCCAACGCCACGGCGGCGAGCCGCGCGACGACATCGCCATCCTCGTCCTGCACAGAAACGGGCGCTGAGCTCCATGCGGCCGGTTCATGTCGGCTGCTCGGGCTGGGTGTATCCGCA
>DATBHQ010000027.1:0-7092 GCA_036557385.1 Solirubrobacterales bacterium
GGCGTCGATCCCGGGCACGAGCCGATCCTGATCGGAGCGGCGGTGGGCGACCTCGACCACGACGGGCGGCTCTCCGTCGTCGCGACCTCGACCACGGGACGGGTCTACGTCTGGGACGCCGACGGAAAACGGCGCCCCGGCTTCCCCCAGACCGTCGACACGGGAGTCGTGAAGCCCGACGTCCCGCGACCGGCGAGCCCGTTCACGCGCCAGCCGGTCCAGGGGGCGACCGCCTGTCCGCTGCTCGCCGACATGAACGGCGACGGCAAGCTCGACATCGTCCAGGTGGGATGGGACGGCTACATCCACGTCTACGACCAGGCCGGACATGAGCTGCCGGGCTGGCCGGTGAAGCCCGCCAAGCCGACGGCAGGCAGCGGGCTCACGGTGATCAATGACCAGAAGATCGACCTCCCACCGGCCCTCGCCCAGCTCGACAATGATCCGGAGCCCGAGCTGGTCATCCGCTCCCAGTACAACGAGACCACCGGCTCGGGGCTTCAGGTCGTCGGCGTCTCCGGCTCGGCCACCTTCCCGGTCTCCCACCTCTATGCCTACAACTCGGACGGCACCCCGGTGCCCGGCTGGCCGAACAGCGCCAGGGCGCTGGTCATGTACTACGGCTCGGCGCAGGAGTTCATCACCGAGGGGGCGAACGCGCCGATCACCGCCGACGTCAACGGGGACGGAAAGACCGAGGTCGAGGGCGCGGCCGGAATCTTCTCTCCCAGCTATCTCTTCTCCCCGAGCGGCTCCCTGTCTGGCGTCTACGGCCCCGTTCCCGACGAGACGCTCGGCTTGATCTCGGGGCTGGCCAACGGCACCCTCGACGCGACGACGCTAACGAACATCCTGGGGGGCGGAGGCCTTCCCACCGACGCCCCCGTCAACTTCACCGGGACCGGCGGGTTCGGCAAGGTCGGCCCGGCCAACACGCTGTCCCTGGCCGAGCCCGGCAGCGGCCTGACGAGCGTCGCGACTTCACTGCTCCTGCCCGGGCTGGGGACCTCGATCAACAATTACATGCGGGTCCACGACGCCCTCACGGGAGTGAACATCCCCGGCTTCCCCGCCAGGGGCCAGGGGCTCGACTTCCTCGGCGCGCCCGTGATCGCCGACGTCTCCGGCGACGGACAGCCCGACGTGGTCCAGGGAGGTGACAGCTCGGCGCTCCACGCGTTCACCACCGGCGGCGCCCAGGCGAGCGGCTTCCCGAAGTTCACCACGGGCTGGATCGTCTTCGGCCCCTCCGTCGGCGACTTCGACGGCGACGGCAAGAACGAGGTGGTCGCCACCACCCGCGAGGGATACCTGATGTCCTGGAAGACGGATGGCCAGGCCGACGTCAACCAGGAATGGTGGAGCTCGCATCACGACGAGCGCAACACCGGGGAGTACGGAGTGGACACGCGCCCGCCGGGAATCCTGCGCGACGCCTCGGTCGACGGCACGACGCTCAAGTGGACCGCGCCCGGCGACGACTGGTACACCGGCACCGCAGACCACTACGAGATCGTCACCTCGTCGGGCCCCATCTGCCCGACCGATTTCGATGCTGCGGCGCCGCTGCCGGACGCCCCCGATCCGAGCGAGGCCGGCGGCCCCGAGTCCTACACCCTCCCGTCGGACGCCCTCGGCCATGTGGCGGTCCGCGCGGTGGACGAAGCGGGCAACCTCGGCCCGGTCCTCGACTTCGACCGCTCCTCCGGACCGGTCGCCGGCGCCTGCCGGGGCGGCGGCGGTGGCGGGGGCGGTGGTGGTGGCGGTGCTGGTGGCGGCCACGGTGCCACGGCCGGCAAGCTCCACCTCCGCGCCAAGCCGAAGAGGGCGCGCACCGGCCGGCGCTCCTGCTTCAAGGTCGCTGTCACCGCCGACGACGGCTCGCCCGTCCCCGGCGCCACCGTGCGGCTCGGCCACAAGCACAAGCTGACGAACACCGCCGGCCGGACGCGGATCTGCCGACGCTTCCACAAGCGCGGCAAGCCGAAGATCAAGGCGAGCAAGCCCGGCTATGACATGGCTGTGCGCCGCCTTCGGGTTCGCCGCTCGCGCTAGTACCCGCGGGGGCGAATCGCCGCCGGTGCCCACTCAACCACACAGTTGTGTGGTCAGATCGGCAAACGGGCGTCGGCAGCGTCTGGGAGCTCGCCGCAGGACAGTACGGCGTCGTCGCGCGGCACCAGCTGCTCGAGCTCGGCCTAAGCAGGCGCGCGATCGAACATCGGCTGAGGAAGGGGAGGCTGCATCCGATTCGGCATCGGGGCAGGAGGTGGCGGAGTGTCTACGCGGTGGGCCGACCCCATCTCACCGAATGCGGGCTCTTCATGGCCGCCGTGCTCTTCGCCGGCCCGAGGGCGATCCTGAGCCATGAGAGCGCGGCGATCCTCTGGCGGATCCGGGCGAACGGCAGCACTCCAGCCACCCGGCGCAGTCCACTCGATGCCATCCCGATCGAGGTGACGGTGCCCAGCTCGGGGCGCCACCCGATCGGGCTGGAGGTCCATCGCAGAAACTTGCCCGTCGAGGACCGGGTCGTGGAAGCGGGAATCCCGGTCACCACGCCGACCAGGACGCTGATCGATCTGGGGACGCGCCTCGGTGAGCCTGAGCTGGAGGCGGCGGTCAACGAGGCGGACAAGCTCGATCTCGTCGACCCGGAATCGCTGCGGCTGGCCCTCGATGCCCGTGCCGGCACTCGCGGTGTCGCCCCACTCCGCAAGCTGCTCGATCAGCGGACGTTCGCGCTCACCGACTCCGCGCTCGAGCGCAGGTTCCTGCCACTCGCTCGACGCGCCAAGCTCGCTCGCCCGCGGACGGGCGTCCGGCTCAACGGGTTCAAGGTCGACTTCTACTGGCCGGACCTCGGGCTGGTCGTGGAGACGGACGGGCTTCGGTATCACCGCACGCCGGGACAGCAGGCGCGCGACCGGCGGCGGGACCAGGCTCACGTCGCGGCGGGCCTGACGGCTCTGCGCTTCACGCACTCGCAAGTGGCCTTCGAGCCCGAGCTTGTCGTAGCCACGCTCGTCGCGGTTGCCGAGCGCCTTCGCCGCCGGATGACCATCCGACCACACGATGATGTGGTCAGGCGGGCAAGCGAGGCGTAGAGCCCGGCCCCGCTAGTCGAAGACCGCCCTCTCGACCGCGGAGAGCTCCGCCTTGCAGCCGGTCACCGCCGGCGCCTTGCCGATCGCGCTGTCGGGGTCCTTGAGGCCGTGGCCGGTGAGGACGCAGACCACGCTCTCCGGCTGCTCCGCTCCGTCGGCGACGGGCAGGCCGTGCGCGAGCAGCCCCGCGACCGACGCGGCGGAGGCGGGCTCGCAGAAGACCCCCTCACGCGAGGCGAGCCAGTGGTAGGCCTCGAGGATCTGCTCGTCGGTGACGGCGGCGACACGGCCTCGCGACGCCGTGAAGGCGTTCATCGCCTCCTCCCAGCGCGCCGGGTTGCCGATCCGGATCGCCGACGCGACCGTCTCGGGATCCTTGATCGGATGGCCCTCGACCAGCGGCGCGGCCCCGGCGGCCTGGAAGCCGTAGAGGATCGGCGAGACCCCGTACTCCTGGAACCCCGCCCACCAGGAGGTGACGTTCCCGGCGTTGCCGACCGGGATCGCCAGGGCGGCGGGCGCCTCGCCCAGCTCATCGCAGGTCTCGAAGGCCGCGGTCTTCTGCCCCTCGATCCGATATGGGTTGACCGAGTTGACCAGCTCGACGGGGTGCTTCTCCGCGATCTCACGGACGATCTCGAGCGCCTGGTCGAAGTTCCCCTCGAGCGCGATCACGCGGGCGCCGTGCATGAGGGCCTGGGCGAGCTTGCCGATCGCGATCTTGCCCTCGGGAACGATCACCGCCCCGCGCATCCCGGCCCGGGCGGCGTAGGCGGCGCAGCTCGCGGCGGTGTTGCCGGTCGACGCGCAGATGATCGCCTCGGCCCCAGCCCCCTTCGCGCGTGAGACCGCGACCGTCATCCCCCGGTCCTTGAAGCTGCCGGTCGGGTTGGCGCCCTCGAACTTGAGATGGACCTCCGCGCCGACCCGCTCCGAGAGCCGTGGCGAGTGGATCAGCGGGGTCGAGCCCTCGTTCAGCGTCACCACCGGATCGCCCTCCTCGAGCGGAAGCCGGTCACGGTAGCGCTCGATCAGAGGGGTCGGCACCGGGCTAGCTCCACTCCTCCTCGATCACGCGGATCGAGCGAGGTGGGGAGCGCAGGAACCTGAGCTTGGCGATCTTCTTCAGGGCGCCGGCGAATGCCTTCTCCGAGACCGGATGCATGACCATGATCAGCTGCGCCTCACCGCCCCTGCCGCGCTGAACCACGCTGCGCACGGAGACTCCGTTGTCCCCGAGCACCTCGGCGACCTGGGCCAGCACGCCCGGCTCGTCATCGACCTCGAGGTGGAGGTAGAAGGCCATCTCGACGTCCTTGGCGATCCGCAGCGTGGCGTTCTCCTCGAAGAGCGGCGAGCCTCCGCCGATCACCGAGACGAGGTCGCCGAGAACCGCGGCCGCGGTCTCCAACCCGCCCGCCCCGGGCCCCGACATCGTGATCTCGTCGATCGCCGGTGCCTCCACCATCACGGCGTTGAACGGGCCGGCGATCGGGGCCAGCGGATGGCCGGGGTAGAGAAAGCACGGGAAGACGCGAACGCTGATCAGCCCGTCGCCGACCCGCTCCGCGACGCCGAGCAGCTTCAGCGAGAGGCCGAGCTCCTTGGCGTACCCGAGGTCGTCCGGCTTGACGTTCTCGATCCCCTCGTAGGGGACGTCGTCGAGCTGCACCGGAGCGCCGAAAGCGAGGCGGGCGAGAATCGTCATCTTCGCGGCGGCGTCGGCGCCGTTGACGTCCTCGGTCGGGTCGGCCTCCGCGTAGCCCAGCGCCTGGGCCTGGGCCAGGGCGTCGTCATAGGAGAGTCCGGCCCGGGCCATCTCGGTGAGGATGTAGTTGGTCGTCCCGTTGACGATCCCGAACACCTTCTCGATCGGCACGGCGCCCAGGCTCTCCTGGACGACGCGAATCACCGGGATCGCGCCCGCCACCGCGGCTTCGAAGCGAAGCTGAGCCCCGCCCTCCCGGGCCGCCGCGACCAGCTCCTCGCCGTGTTGAGCGATCAGCTGCTTGTTGGCCGTGACCACGTGCCTGCCCTCGCGCAGCGCCCGCGTGACGTATCTGCGGGCCGGGTCGATCCCCCCGATCAGCTCGACGACGATCTCGCTGCGCGACAGAATCCGGTCGAAGTCGCCCTGCTTTCGGCTGAGGGTGCCGCTCACTCGCGGGCGCCGGCCGGAGACCTCCTCCACCATGTCCGCGCGCTCGTTCAGCAGCCGCCGGAAGGCGCTGCCCACCGTCCCCTTGCCGAGAATCCCGACGTTGACGTGCCCGGTCACTGGTCTCGAGCGAGCAGGTCGTCCCAGGTCTCGCGGCGAATCACGACGGTCGCCTCGCCCTCCCTGCAGAAGATCACCGGCGGCCGCGGCACCCCGTTGTAGTTGTTCGCCATCGCGTGGCCGTAGGCGCCGGTGGCCGGCGTGACCAGCACGTCTCCGACCCGGGGGGCCGCCAGCTCAGCGTCGCGGACGAGGACGTCACCCGACTCGCAGTGCATCCCGGCGATCGTGGCCAGGGTGTCCGGCGCCTCGCCGGCGCGGTCCGCGACCACCGCCTCGTAGTGGGCGCCGTAGAGCATCGGGCGAAGGTTGTCGGACATGCCGCCGTCGACCGCGACGTAGGTCCTCACCCCCGGGATCTCCTTCACGGTGCCCACCCGGTAGGCCGTGATCCCGGCGTTGCCGACCAGCGAGCGGCCGGGCTCGACCAGGATCCTGGGGACCGGGTCGAACACCTCCCGCACCCCGCGGACCTTGACGTCCACGTAGTCGTCGATATCCGGGGGCTCGTCGGAGTCGAGGTACGCGATCCCGAGGCCGCCGCCGACGTTGAGGAGCTCCGGCTGGAGGTCCACCGTCTCGCAGAAGTCGGCGATCACCTCGATCGCCTTCACGTACGGCTCGAGCTCGAAGATCTGCGAGCCGATGTGCGCGTGCAGGCCGACGAGCTCGAGGTGCTCCGACTCGCGGACCCGCTCGACCGCTCCCTCGGCGAGCCTGTCGGCGAGCCCGAAGCCGAACTTCGAGTCGAGCTGGCCGGTCTGGACGTAGTCATGGGTCGAGGGCTTGATCCCGGGGGTCACCCTGATCAGCGCTCGCTGGGCATGATCGAGCAGCCGGTCCGCGAGCTCGATCTCGTCGAAGGAGTCGAGGATCAGATGGCCGACACCCGCGTCGAAGGCGTGGCGAAGCTCCGCCTCGGACTTGTTGTTGCCGTGGAGGTGTATGCGCGCGGGATCGAATCCCGCCGCCAGGGCGACGTGCAGCTCCCCGCCGGAGGCGACGTCCACCGAGAGGCCCTCCTCCCGCATCACCCGGCAGGCGGCCGTCGCCGGGAACGCCTTGCTGGCGTAGATGACCTCGAACGCGTCCGTTCGCCGCTCGAAGGCCCGCACGTACTGGCGCGCCCTCGCTCGCATGTCGTCCTCCGCGTAGATGTAGGCCGGCGTCCCGAATCGCTCCGCCAGCTCGACGACGTCGCAGCCGGCGATCTCCAGATGGCCGCGCTCGTTGACGCGTGAGCCGGCGGGATAGACCGGCGAGGCGCCGATCGGATCGGCCGCGAGGGCCTGCGGGCTGTCGGACCTGGTTGCCATGGGGCAGGGATTCTGAACGAAGCACAGGAGAATCCCCGCAATGGCGCGCTCTCTCGCATATGCGCTCTCGCTGCCCCACGATCAACGGCCGCCACAAACACCGCGGCCGAATAGACCATGGCCGGGGGTGGTGATCGTCCACGGCGCCGGCTCGCGCAAGGAGAACCACGCAGACTTCGCGCGCCTGGCCACGGCCGCCGGCTGGGCGGCCCTCGCCTTCGACCTCCCCGGTCACGGCGAGTCGGAGCCTCCGATGTCGGGCGACGCCGTCGAGGACGTGATCGCCATGGCCCGCCTGCTGGCGTCGCAGGACGGCGTCGACTCGGAGAGGATCGCCGTTCGCGGCTCCAGCCTCGGCGGGTTCCTCGCGATCCAGGCGGCCGCGGCCTCG
>DATBHQ010000028.1:0-27303 GCA_036557385.1 Solirubrobacterales bacterium
ACTACGGGCCGGACGGGGCGGGCGAGACGGCGACCATCGAGGGCCGCGAGCTGCGCATCGCCGTCAGCAAGGCCTGAGTGGCGCCCGGTGAGATAGCGGCCGTCATCTTCGATCTCGACGGCGTGTTGCTCGACTCCGAGATGGCCTGGGTCGAGGTGAAGAGGGAGTACACGGAGGAGACCGGCGGGCGCTGGCAGGACCGCGCGGAGCTGGACATGCTCGGCATGAGCTCGATCGAGTGGTCCCGGTACATGCACGACGACCTCGGCGTGCCCGTCTCGCCGGAGCGGATCTCGTCCGAGGTGGCGGATCGCCTCGTGCAGCGATACCGGCAGCGGCTGCCGCTTCTCCCCGGCGCCGTTGAAACGGTCCGTTCGCTGGCCGGTCGGTGGCCGTTGGGACTTGCCTCCTCCTCGAACCGGAACGTGATCGACCTTGTCGTCGAGGAGGCCCGGCTCGCCGACGCGTTCCGGGTGACGGTCTCCTCCGAGGAGGTCGAGCGAGGAAAGCCCGCTCCGGACGTCTACCTGGAGGCGGCACGACGGCTCAGCGTCGAGCCGGCCGCCTGCGCTGCGATCGAAGACTCGACCAACGGCATTCGCTCCGCCCACGCGGCGCGGATGGCCGTGATCGCCGTTCCGAACCCGGATTTCCCGCCGGATCCCGACGCCCTGGCCCTCGCTGACGTCGCACTTGACTCTCTGGAGCAGCTCACTCCGGACACGGTTGCCACCCTGACGCCCTAGAGTTGCCGCCCCAGGTGGAGCTCGGGGGAGACACCAAGGCGGTTCTGCTCGCCGCAGGTCTGATTTTCATCGTCGCCCTGCTGCTCGGCGTCTGGAAGTACCGCGGGATGGCAGCCAGCCCGGAGGGCCGCGCACATCCCTATGTCGACGTCGCCCACCGGGCCGCGCTCCTCTACTCGTTCGCGACGCTCCTCCTCGCAGCCTTCGTCGAGCTCAGTGGCTGGAGCACGGCGGTGAACACCATTGCCGCCTTCGCCGTGATCGCCTTCTTCGTCGCCGCGATCGCCAGCTACGTCTCGCACGGGATCCGCCGCGACACGGACAACCAGTTCCGTGAGGGCGACGAGGCACCCGGGCTTCACCCGTTCATGTGGACGCTGATCCTGGTCGAGATCGGCGGTTTCTCGGTGCTGCTCGCCGGCTTCATCAGCGAGCAGATCCTCTAGCCGAGGACCGCGCTAGCGCCTGACTTCGTAGGTCAGGCCGACCATCCCACTGCCGAAGGCGGTCGTTGAGAGCAGCTGCATCGGCCCGCCCGGCAGCCGCCGATCGAACAGCGGCTTGCCCCCGCCGAGCACCACCGGCACGACGGTGACCTCGACCCGGTCGAGCAAGCCGTGATCGGCGAACTGCGAGGCGATGTTGCCGCCGCCCACGATCCAGAGATCTCGGTCACCCGCGGAGTCGAGCATCTCGTCGATCAGCTGCGGGACCTCGCCGGAGACGACCCGGACGTCTGCGCCCTCGCCCCCGGCCTTCGGCAGCTCGCGCGAGCTCATGACCCAGCAGGGCTTGCCCGCGTAGGGCCAGTTCTCGACGTGTTCGAGCACCCACTCGTAGGTCACCGAGCCAGAGACGAGGGCTCCGATCTCGTCGTAGAAGGCGTCGTAACCCGCCATCTTCTCGTCGGAGTCCGCGCCTTCGAACGACCCCTCGTACCCGGTGAGCCAGTCGAGGTCATCGCCCGGCCCGGCGATGTAGCCGTCCAGGCTCTGCGCGGCGTAATAGCGGACGAGACCCATGCGCGCCCATCCTAGGCGCGCATGAGTCCACACTCCGCTAGCCGGTCGTCTTGCGCTGGTAGAGCCGCATCGTCAGCGGGATCACCACGGCAAGACCGGCGACGATCCAGATCAGCGACGCCAGCACCGGATGCGCCAGGGGCCACACGGCGTCGCCGGGGACCGCCGTGGGGTTGCCGAACAGCGTGCGCACCGCTGCCGCCAGCGCGCTGATCGGGTTCCACTCGGCGACCTGTCGCAGGCCGTCCGGGAGCGTCCCCGTGCCGACGAAGGCGCTCGAGACGAAGGTGAGGGGGAAGATGACGATGAACGCCAGCCCCATCACAGCATCAGGCGAGCGCACCGCGATACCCAGGAGGGTGCCGAGCCAGATCGCCAGGGCGGCGAGCAGCAGGAGCAGCCCGTAGCCCGCGATCGCGCTTCCGATGCTCGCGTTGATGCCCCAGCCGACGATCAGGCCGCTGACGGTCATGATCACGACCGCGAGGAGCATCGCTGTGAGCTCAGCGGTCAGGTGACCGAACAGGAAGGCCGATCGCGACATCGGCAGCGAGCGGAACCGCTCGAGGACGCCCTCCTTGAGGTCCGTCGCGATCGAGATCGCCGGCCCCATCATTCCGAAGAAGATGGTCTGCACCAGGATCCCGCCGACCAGGTACTCCCGGTAGCTGCCGCCGGCGACGTGGATCGCCCCGCCGAAGACGAACGCGAACAGCAGCACGAACATCAGCGGCTGCATCGTCACGTCGAGCAGCTTCTCCGGGGTTTGCCGGATGTGAGCCGCGCTTCGCCTGGCGATGGCAAGCGTGTCCGAGATGAACCAGCGCACGCGCGTATGGATTCCGGAATCGACTGTGCTCGCTGTCTCCTGCATCAGGCTGCCACCTCCTCGAGCTCGTGCTCATCGGTTGGGTCCGATTCGACCCTTCGGGTACCGGTCAGGGCCAGGAAGACGTCATCGAGCGTGGGCTCGCGCCGGTGGACGTCGGCCGCGTCGATGCCCTCCTGGTCCAGGGCGCGGACGACCTCGATCAGGCGCGTGCCGCGCTGCACCGGTGCGGCGACCAGCAACTCGCCTGGGTCGCTGTCGATGTGACCGTCCGCGAACCGCGCGAGCGCACTCGCCGCGGGCGGGATCTCCTGCGTCCCGGAGACGTTGATCACCACTCGCTCCCCGCCGACCCTGGACTTGAGCTCCGCCGGCGAGCCCTCCTCGATGACCCGCCCCCGATCGAGGACGACGATGGAGTCCGCCAGCTGGTCCGCCTCATCGAGATACTGGGTCGTGAGGAGCAGCGTGGTGCCGCCGGCGACGAGTTCGCGCAGCAGCTTCCAGAGCTCGATTCGAGCCTCGGGATCGAGCCCGGTCGTCGGCTCATCCAGGAAGAGCACCGGAGGATCGGCCACCAGGCTCGCGGCCAGATCGAGCCTGCGCCGCATTCCCCCTGAAAACGTCTTCACCAGACGATCGCCGACGTCGGCCAGGCCCAGTCGCTCGAGCAGCTCGTCCGCCCGGCTTCGCACCTCCCCCTTCGGGAGGTGGTAGAGCCGGCCGACCATCTCGAGGTTCGCCCTCGCGGTCAACAGATCATCCACCGTGGCGGACTGGCCCGCCACGCCGATGCGCTCGCGCACGCGCGCGCCCTCGGTCGCGACGTCGAATCCGGCGACGCTTGCGGATCCGGAGGTCGGTTCCGCCAGCGTGGTCAGAATCCGGATCGCGGTCGTCTTGCCCGCTCCGTTGTGCCCGAGCAGGCCCAGGACGGACCCGGCGGGGACATTCAAATCGATATCGCGAAGGGCCCAGAGCTCGTCGTATCGCTTGCTCAGCCCCCTGGCGACGATTGCGCTGTTGTCGTTCATCTCGTACCTCGTACGTTGTCGTCGTACAATGTACGGGCACTCTAGCAGTACGCTGTACGAAATGCCGTCACGTCCAAAGAGAGAAACGTCACACTCCTCCAGGAAGGTCCGCCCGCGAATCCCGCGCGCACAGCCTCGGAAGCGGCAGGAGCCCGCCGAGGTGATCTGGATGCGGGAGGAGCCCGGCGCTCGACGGGCCGGGTTGTCTCGGGAGCAGATCGGTGCGAGGGCGGTGGAGATCGCCGATGCCGAGGGCTTCGATGCGGTCTCGATGCGCCACGTCGCTCGCGAGCTCGACGCCGGGACGATGACCCTCTACCACTACGTGCGCAACAAGGACGAGCTGCTCACGCTGATGGGGGACACCATCATGGGCGAGCTGCTGGTGTCCGACGAGGAGCTCTCCGGCGAATGGAGGCAGAACGTCGCGAAGGTCGCCCGCGCCACGAGGCGGGCCTTCAAGCGGCACCCCTGGATCTTCGAGGCGATGGGTCAGCCGGTGGGGTCTGGCCCGAACGGGCTCCGGCACTTCGAGCAGTCCATGGCGGCCGTGCGGGCGCTGCGGGTGTCGCCGCGCGACCGGCTCGAGTTGATCGGATTGGTGGACGACTACGTCTTCGGCTTCACGCTCCGCGAGGTGCTCCAGGAGATGTACGAGGCCGAGGGTGATCCCGACATGACGGAATCCGGGCTCGCCTTCTTCGAGTCAGAGCTCGGGAGCGGCGAGTATCCCCATGTCAGCAAGATGTTCCGGGGCGACATCCGCGCCGGCGTCGAGCGCCTGATGGAGGAGTTCTCCGGTGAGCGCTCGAACAATCGCCGCTTCGAGCGGGGCCTCAAGGCGCTGCTGGACGGCTTCGAGGCGAACCTGAAGAAGAGGAAGCGGTCGTAGCTACGCGAGCACCGGCTCGAGCTCGGACTCGAGCCGGGCCTTCGGACGGGCGCCGACCAGCCGGGTGACCGCCTCGCCGCCCTTGAAGACGATCATCGTCGGGATCGAGAGGACCTCGTACTTGGCCGCGGTCTGCGGGTTCTCGTCCGTGTTCAGGCTGACGATCTTCAGGTCGTCCCGCTCGGAGTCGATCTCCTCGAGAACCGGATGGACCACTCGGCAGGGACCGCACCAGGGCGCCCAGAAGTCGACGAGCACGGGCCCCTCGGAATCGAGCACGTCGGACTGGAAGGTGGCGTCGGTTACGTCATTGAGCTTGCCCGGCACGGTGGTCTCCTCGGTCGTTGTTGGAAGTTCAGTCTAGCCAGCGGCTCAGTAGTTACTTTACAAAGTAAAGCGCCTCACCAGCGCCGGAAGCGCATGGCGGGCACCCGCCAGATCGCCTCGCCGACGATCGAGCGGCTCATCTTCGAGGTGCCGTCGGCTCGGTCCCTGAAGACGATCGGGATCTCCACCACGCGGAAGCCGGCCTTGAGCGCCCGGTAGGTGGTCTCGACCTGGAAGGCGTAGCCCCGCGCCTCGATCGTGTCGAGGTCGATCGCCTCGAGGACCTCGCGCCGAAAGCACTTGAAGCCGCCCGTCAGGTCGCGGACCGGGAGGCCGAGGGCGATGCGGGCGTACGTGCTGCCGCCGCGGCTGATGAACCTCCTCATCGGGCCCCAGTCCGTCACCCCGCCGCCCGGCACGTAGCGCGAGCCGATCACCAGGTCGAAGTGCTCGGCCGCGCCGATCAGCTTCGGCAGGTAGGCCGGGTCGTGGGAGAAGTCGGCGTCCATCTCCACGATCCGCCCCGCGCCGCCGTCGAGGGCGACACGGAAGCCGGCCAGGTATGCGGGGCCCAGCCCCTCCTTCTCGTGCCGGTGAAGGACCGAGATCGAGTCGTTCGAGCCGGCCAGGCGGTCCGCGATCTCGCCGGTGCCGTCAGGCGAGTTGTCGTCGACGACCAGCACTCGGCCGGTGTCCGGAAGCACCTCGAGAACGGCGTCGACGATTCGCTCGAGGTTCTCGGCCTCGTTGTAGGTGGGGAGGATGACCCAGGGCTCGTTCGACCCGGGAGCGGGGGCGGGCACGGCGGCAAGATAGCCGCCGCTCTAGCTTTGGGGCATGCGCAACGCGGAGATCGCCGCGGCCCTGCGGGAGCTCGGGATCCTCTACGAGCTGGACGGGGCCGACCGCTTCCGGGTGGGGGCCTACCGCGAGGCGGCTCGCACGGTCGCGGCCAGCCCGGTCTCGATCGAGCAGCTCGCGGAGGAGGGACGGCTCACGGAGCTGCCCGCGATCGGCAAGACGTTGGCCGAGAAGATCGTGACGCTGATCGATACCGGCAGCATTCCCTCCGCCGACAAGCTCAAGGCCAAGTTCCCCGCCACGCTGGTCGAGGTGACGCGGGTTCCCGGCCTGGGGGCCAAGACGGCGAAGCGGATCTACGACGAGCTGGGCGTAGAGAACCTGACGCAGCTCAAGGAGGCAGCCGAGCAGGGGCGAATCGCCGGCATGCGCGGGCTCGGCGGCAAGACCGAGGAGAACATCCTCTCGGCGCTGGAGGGAGTGACCGAGGACGGAATCGGCGAGCGGTTGCTCCTCTCGAACGTCCTGCCGATCGCCGAGGAGATCCGCTCGGACCTGCTCGGGCTTGGGGTCACCAACCGGATCGAGATCGCCGGCTCGGCGCGGCGCTGGGCCGAGACCTGCAAGGACCTCGATCTGATCGCGACCAGTGACGACCCGGCGGAACTCGTTGAGGCGCTGGCTGCGCACGGGCTCTCCGCCGAGAGCCGGCGCGGCGGTGACGCGGCGGCCAGCGTCCTCACGCACTCGGGCCTCAAGGTGGACCTGCGGATCGGCACCGAGGAGGCCTTCGGGAACCTGCTCCAGCACTTCACCGGCTCGGCCGAGCACAACGTCGAGCTTCGCGAGCGCGCGCTTCAGCGGGGCTACTCCGTCAGCGAGCACGGCGTCGCCGAGGTCGAGGGGAAGAAGGTGCACAGATTCCCCGATGAGGCGGGCGTGTACGAGCTGCTCGGCCTGCCCTATATCGAGCCGGAGCTGCGGGAGGGCCGCGGGGAGATCGAGGCCGGCGACACCGGCGAACTGCCCGACCTGGTCACCGTCGGCGACATCCGCGGCGATCTCCACTGCCACACGACCCTGTCGGACGGGCGGAACGGCCTCGAGGAGATGGCGGCGGAGGCCCGGCGGCTGGGCCACGCCTACCTGGCGATCACGGACCACTCGGCGAGCCACGGCTTCGGCAACCACGTCACCGCCAAGCAGCTCGCCAAGCGGATCGAGGAGATCCGGGCCTGGAACGAGTCGGCCCCGCGCGGCTTCCGTCTGCTCGCCGGCTCGGAGGTGAACATCGCGAACGACGGCTCGCTCGATTACCCGGATGAGCTCCTCGCCGAGCTCGACTGGGTGATGGCGAGCGTGCACACCTCGTTTGCGATCTCCGAGGCGGCGATGACCGACCGGGTGATCGCGGCGATGGAGCATCCGCTCGTCGACAGCATCGGGCACCTCACCGGCCGGCTGCTGTTGCGGCGCCAGCCCTACGGGGTGGACATGCCGCGCATCGCCGAGGCGGCGGCGAGGACCGGGACGATGATGGAGATCAACGGGAACCCGAACCGCCGCGACCTGAACGAGCACAACGCCAAGCTCGCGGCGGAGGCCGGGGTCCGGATCGTCTGCACCACCGACGCCCACGGCACGGAGACGCTCTCGAATCTCCGCTACTCGGTCGCGACCGCGAGGCGAGCCTGGCTCAGCGCCGAGCAGGTGGCGAACACGAGGAGCTGGCGCTCATTCGCCCCGCTGAGGAAGCGGGCTGAGAGGGCGCGCTAGCCGGAGGGCTTCGGGAGCCTCGAGCCGCCCGGAGCGTGCAATCCGTCCAGCACGATCTCGACGAGTCGCGGCCAGCGCCCGGCGCCCGGACCGTGGGCCTTGGTGATCCCGCCGAGCGCGCAGGCGATCATCGGGATCTCCTCCCACTCGATGTCCTTGCGCAGATCGCCGGAGCGCTGAGCGCGCCTGACGAGCTGCTCGCAGAGCGTGTCGAGCCCGACGGACTCCGCCGCGGTTTCCATCACCTCCGGGCGGGAGCCCATCACGTCGCAGAGACCGCGGTCATCCGCCTGGATCTGGGCGGAGTAGCGGATGAAGTCGCATAGCCCCTGCCACGGGTCCTCGGCCTCCAGCTCCTCGCGGGCCCTCTCGGCGAGGCGCTCGAATCGCTCGGCAGCCAGCGCCGCGATCAGGTCGTCTTTGGTGGGGAAGTGACGGTAGACGGTCCCGACGCCGACCTTGGCCGTCTTGGCGACGTCCGGAATCTGGGCGTCCAGGCCCTGATCGGCGAACAGCTTCTTCGCCGCCGCGACCACCGCCCGGCGATTGCGGCGGGCATCGGCGCGGAGCCCTCGCTCGGTCTCTGTGACGGCTGTCATTGGAATCAGATGCCCGGGAAGATTGTCTGTGGGTGTGGGACGACTCGCTCTGCAAACGGAATCAGAATTCCGTATAGTCCTAACCGAAACCGGAACTCCGCTTCCGAATAGAGAGCTTACATGACGAAGATGTCCATTTCGAGAAACGCCGTTCGTCGTATTGGTGAGGCCGGCGAGAAGCGCCGGAAGTGACCGAAAGGAGTCGAGGGGGATGACCACCGCCCAGGAATATCTCGAGAGACGTTGGACCGCGCTGATCCTGCTGTGCGTGGCGCAGTTCATCGTGGTGCTCGACGCGTCCATCGTCAACGTCGCCCTGCCGAGCATCGGCAAGGGGCTGGACTTCTCAGAGGAGAACCTGCCCTGGATCGTGAACGCGTACGTGATCGCGTTCGGCGGCTTCCTCCTGCTCGGCGGACGTGCCGCCGACCTACTCGGCCGCAGGCGGGTCTTCATGGCCGGCCTGGCCGTGGTCGGAATCGCCTCGCTGGCGGCCGGCTTCGCGGCGACGCAGGGCCAGCTGATCGCCGCCCGCGCGGCGCAGGGGCTCGGCGCCGCGATCGTGTCCCCGTCGGCCCTCTCGATCGTCACGACCCTCTTCAAGGACGGGGCCGAGCGCAACAAGGCGCTGGGCGCCTGGGGCGCCGTGGCCGGATCGGCCGGCGCCGCGGGCGTCCTGCTGGGCGGCATCCTCACCGACGGGCTCGGCTGGGAGTGGGTCCTCTGGGTGAACGTCCCGGTCGCCGCGATCGCGCTGTTCTTCACGCCCGGGCTGATCCCGGAGAGCCGCTCGGAGTCCACCACGCGGCACTACGACGCGGCCGGCGCGGTCAGCGTGACAGCCGGCCTCTCGCTGCTCGCCTACGCGTTCCTGGACGCCAGCAGCTCGGGGTGGGGATCGACCAAGATCGTCAGCCTGCTCGTCATCTCGGTGGCCCTGATCGCGATCTTCGTCGCGATCGAGCTCCGGTCGAAGGCGCCACTCATCCCGTTCGGGATCTTCCGCATCCGGACCCTGACCGGGGCGAACGTGGTCGGCCTGCTCCTCGGGGCCTCCCTGTTCTCGATGTTCTATTTCATCTCGCTGTACATGCAGCAGGTGCTCGGTTGGAGCGCGATCCACGCCGGGCTCGCCTACCTACCGCTGGCGGTGACGATCATCGTCGCCGCCGGGCTCGGGGGTCAGCTGGTCACCCGGTTCGGCTTCAAGCCGATCCTGGCGTCCGGGCTCGCCTTCGTCGCGGTCGGCCTGCTCTGGTTCAGCCAGGTGTCCGTGGGCGGTGGGCTCGTCAGCGACATCCTCGGCCCGTCGCTGCTGGCGGCGATCGGGCTCGGCTTTGGGTTCGTCACCTCCACGATCGCGGCGGTCGCCGGGGTCCAGGAGCGCGAGCAGGGGCTGGCCAGCGGCCTGATCAACACCTCGCAGCAGATCGGCGGGGCGCTCGGGCTCGCGGTGCTCTCCACGATCGCCACCTCACGCACGGATGACGTGATGGCGACCGGGCACTCGACGCTCCCGAATGCCCTCACCGAGGGATTCCAAAGCGCCTTCCTCGGCGGCGCGGTGATCGCCGCCCTGGGCGTCGTGGCCACGCTGGTCCTGATCCGGACCCGCGACAGCAAGGCCCACATGGAGATGGCGAAGGGCGAGGCCGGCGCCCAGGCCGAGGCCGCTCCGGCGAGCGCCTAGACCTACCCGAACGTCCCGGAGTTCTCGCTCTGCGTTGGCTCCGGGACGTTCGCGCGGTCAGGCGGGCGCTGTCGGCGGTGGCGGCGGTGGGTGGCCCGGTGGGTGGCGCCCGCGACGGAGCCCCGGGGTCCGGACCAGCCTGACCGGCTGCAGCGCCGAGCCCGGCTCGACGTAGAAGCGGACGCCGTCCCGCTCCTCGATGGCGGAGACCGCTCCCTCCCGTGAGCGCCACATCAGCGCGGCCGCCAGCGCAAAGCCGGCGCCGATCGCCGAGACGCCGGGGAAGATGAACCCGAGGATGCCGGCGATCAGGGCGAATGCGCCGATCGGCCAGAGGCGGGAGAGCGCGGCCCGCGCGGGGTTCACGATCTCAGGCATCGCCGTGGCCGTCCGCGCCTCGGCGAGGAGCGGTCGCATCGCGTCGGCGGCCTGAGATGGACGGCCCAGAACCAGCCCGGCCACGAGAGCCACGATCCACCAGCCGATCGCGACGAAGAGCGTCAGCGTGTCATCGGTGGTTCCCACCACGATCGCGGTGACGGCCGCCAGCACCGTCGCCGCGCCCGCGGCCAGCAGCACGGTCATCCGCAGCAAATCGCAGAAAGCCATTGCGCGGCGACCTTATTCGGCGAGCGCCTCGAGGACGCGGGCGAATCCCTCCGGGCCCGCGACGGTGATGTCGGCCGTCTCCGACACCTGCGGTGGGGACTCATCCGAGGCAACCGCGACGCAGACCGCCGTCTCGAGCTCGTCGTCCTCTTGCAGCGTCCGCAGGGCGGCGAAGGCGTCGACGTCGGTGCGGTCATCGCCGCCGTAGAGCGCGTGGTCGATCGGACGAGCCGGGATCAGTGCGGCGACCGCGATCCCCTTGCTGATCGGCACGTTGGGACGGATCTCGAGGACCTTGCGGCCCCGATGGGGGACGAGGTCGTCCCATTCCGCCTCGCTGGCGATCTCCTGCGCGAGTGACTCCGCGGCCGCCTCGTTGGGTGCGCCGCGCCAGTGCAGAGCCACGATCGCGCCCTTGTCCTCGGTTCGTATGCCGACCCGGTCGAGCTCGGAACGGTCGAGGCCCCCGACGAACCGCGGGGCATCCTCCTCGTGCCCGTCCAGGGAAGGATCGGGCCGGACCTCGGTGTCTCCGGGAAGCAGCAGCTCGAAGCCGTGGTTCCCTGAGTAGGCCAGCTCGTCCAGGCCGACGACGCGCCTCGCGTCCAGGGCGCGGCGCCCGCTCAGGCAGCCGACCAGCGCGTAGCGCGCGGCGAGGGCTCGCAGCAGCTCGCGCGTCCCGGTGGGCACGGCGGCCTCGGCGGGATCGGCGACTATCGGCGCGATCGTCCCGTCGACGTCGGTCAGGATCGCTGAGCGCTTCGGACGCTGGCGAAGCGGCGCGAGCAGGGAATCGAGAAGGCCCCGCTCGACGCCTCCCTCCTCTGGGCTCCCGCCGTTCACGCGCTCTAGTATCGCCGCCTCCATGGACCGGACCTCCGACGCCGGGTCTCGAACGCTGAAGCTGGCGGCGATCGGGACGGCCGCCGGAGCGTTCAGCGGATTGCTCGGGGTGGGCGGCGGCAGCGTGATCGTCCCGCTGCTGATCATCTGGCTCGGCTACGGGGCGCGGGAGGCAACCGGCACCAGCTTGATGGCGATCGTGGTGATCGCCGCGCTGGCGGTAACGCTGCAGGCCTTCTACGGCAACGTCGACCCCCCGAATGCAGCCCTGGTCGCCCTGCCCGCGATCGCCGGCGCTTTCGCCGGAACGGCCCTCCAGCAGCGCATCCCGGAGCGCCTGATCGCCGTCCTCTTCGCCGTCCTGCTGATCGCGGTCGCGATCGAGCTGATCATCCCGTGAGCGAAATCGCCGCGGCCATCATGGGCTTCGCCGGAGGAATCATCGGCGGGCTGCTCGGCGTGGGCGGAGGGATCCTCTTCGTCCCCGCCCTGGTGATCTTCATGAACGAGAGCCAGGTGGGCGCCGAGGCGACCTCGCTGCTGGCGATCGTCCCGGTGGCGATCGTCGCAGTCTGGCGCCAGCTCGGCTACGGCAACGTGCGGGTCCGGGAGGGACTGGTGATCGGCGCGCTCTCGCCCGTCGGGGTCGGCATCGGGGTGGTGGCCTCGAACCAGATCTCCCAGAGGGCGCTGGAGCTGATCTTCGCCGGGCTGGCGCTGGTGATCGCCGCGCAGCTGCTCTACAGGGCCTTCCGGCCCCCGGTTTGAGACATGGACCATCATTTGTAACTATGTGGCGCGTAAAGGCCGCTCGATCGAGGAGTCAGGGATGAAGAGATCGTTCGCGCCTCGGCTCGCAACTCTGGGGATATTGCTGCTGGGTCTGCTCCTCGCTCCACCGGCGGCGATGGCGAAGCACGCGCCCTGCCTTGATCGTTCGAGGATCCACCCGATGGTCTTCGTGCACGGCAGCACCGGCTCGGGCGGCCAGTTCGAGTCGCAGAAGCTGCGCTTCACGGAGAACGGCTATCCGGACGGCTACGTTCGGGCCTTCGAGTACGACTCGACCTTCTCCGTCCAGTCTCCCGCCGACGTCCAGGCGGGCCTCGACGCCTTCATCGACCAGGTCAGGCAGCAGACCGGCCGCAGCCAGGTCGACCTGCTGGGCCACTCGCTGGGCACCGCCGTCTCCCAGACCTACCTGAGCTCTCCCGCGCACGCCGCGAAGGTTGCCCACTACGTGAACATCGACGGCGCCCAGGCGGCCTCCCCGCCGGGCGGTGTCCCGACGCTTGCCATCTGGGCGGGCAGGGGGACGCCAGGTCGCTCGATCGGAGGGGCGACCAACGTCACGGTTCCCAACCAGACGCACGTCCAGTCCGCCACCTCGCCCGAGTCCTTCGCGGCGATGTTCAAGTTCTTCACCGGCCGGCACCCGCGGACGACGGACATCCTCCGCGAGCGCGGCAAGATCAAGATCGCCGGACGCGCGCAGCTGTTCCCACAGAACGTGGGCGTCCCGGCGGGGACCACGCTGACCATCTGGCGCGTGAAGAAGTCGAACGGACGCCGGATCGCGCATCCGGTGGCGACCCCCGCGCTGGCGGTCGATGGGTCCTGGGGCCCCGTCAGGGTCAAGAGCGGCAAGCGCTACGAGTTCGTCCTCGAGCAGCAGGGGATGTTCCATCACTTCTTCTACGAGCCGTTCCGGCGCAGCGACGACCTGATCCGGCTGCTCACGAACGTGCCGGGCACGGGTTTGGACTTGATCCAGGATCGAAGCCCGAACCACGTCAACCTGATCATGGTCCGCTACAAGGAGCTCTGGGGCGATCAGGGCGCGCAGAACGACGTCCTGTCGGTCAACGGGACGAACGTCATCAACGCCGCGACCAGCCCGGTCGACCACAGGACGAACGCGATGTTCGCCTTCGACAGGGGCTCGGACGGGCTGAGCGACGTCAGCTCGCCGATCCCGGTGTTCTTCAGCCTCCCGTTCCTGAGCGGCGTGGACCTATTCATCCCGGCGGCGTCACCGCCGAACGGGACGGTGCGGGTGGATCTCACCTCTCGTGGAGGCGGCCCCACCCGCGAGGTGAGCTTCCCGAACTACCCGTCGTCCGACAACACGATCTCGGTTCAGCTGAACGACTTCGACCGCTAGAGGGACGTCAGCTAAAGGCCCTGCTCGAGTGCGCCCTTGACGCCGGCGTCGAGCGCGTTCAGCCGGAAGAGGGCGAGTGCCTCCGGGATGGCGAAGCCGCGCCCGCCGGCGCCGGCGCGGCCGCCCTCGACCCCGTGATGGGAGAGGACGCAGTTGAGCAGCGCGGCGCGGCGCTCGGGCGCCAGCTCACCCGCGGCGGAGCCGACGATCTCGGCGCCCAGCGCGAGATGGCCCAGCAGCCGTCCCTCCTCGGTGATCCCGAACTCGGCCCCGTAGGTGAACTCGCGCGAACGGCCGACGTCGTGGACGAGGGCCGCGGCCATCAGCAGGTCGGAGTCGAGGCGGGGGTGCAGCTGGCAGACCTCCCCGACCAGCGTCCCGACGGCGACGGTGTGCTCGAGCAGCCCGCCTACGTAGGCGTGATGGCCCGCCCGCGTGCAGGGTGCGCGGCGGAAATCGGCCGCGACGGGCTCCGTGAAGAGCACCCGCTCCACCACCCCGCGCAGCTCCTGGTCGTGCACCTCGCGGGTGAGATGCTCGAGGAAGCCCTCGAGCTCCTCGGCGTTGCGGTAGGCCGCAGGCAGGAACTCGGTCGGATCGAGCTCGGCAGGGTCGAGCGGCTGAATGTCCGCGACCTCGGCGACCAGCTCACCGCGGAACCGCTCCACCCGGCCGGACACGTGGATCGCCTGGCCGCGCTCGAACCGCCCGGCCAGGCGGTCGACCTCGCGGAAGGCTCGCGCCGGGATCGTGCCGCTGCGATCGCGCAGCTCCAGGGAGAGGTAGATCGAGCCGTTCCGCGCCGAGAGCCGGTCCTTGCGGACGCAGGCGTAGACGCCGCTGAAGCGCTGGCCGGGCCTCAGCTCGGCGATGGGGGTGGGCTGGGTGGTCGCCTCCATGCCCCTGAGTCTCCAAAGTGAACCGGACACCTCGAGGGCGCCGACTCGCTAGTCTCGAATCATGGACGCGCTCGCTTGGGAGGCCGAGCCACCGCAACTCAGATCCCCGGTCCTCGTCTGTGCATTCGCCGGCTGGAACGACGCGGCGGGCTCCGCCACCACCGCCCTGACGACGGCCGCCGAATCACTCGACGCCGAGGTGATCGCGCAGATCGACCCGGAGGAGTTCTTCGACTTCCAGGCGAATCGGCCGACGATCAGCATGACCGAGGGCCAGACCCGTGAGATCGAGTGGCCGGGCAACGTCCTGCTCGCCGCCACCCCGCGCGGCTCCGAGCGCGACCTCGTCCTGCTCGCCGGGACCGAGCCCAACCTGCGCTGGCGGACGTTCGCCGACGGGATCGCCGAGGTGGCCGAGGGCCTCGGCGTCGAGATGGTCGTCACCTTGGGCGCGCTGATCGCGGACGTCGCGCACACGCTGCCGGTGCCGATCACAGGCCTCGCCTCGGACGAGGAGCTCGTGGACCAGCTCGACCTCGCCCGCTCCAGCTACGAGGGTCCGACGGGCGTGGTCGGAGTCCTGCACGATGCCTGCGGCCGTCGCGGCATCCCCTCGGCGAGCCTGTGGGCCGCGGTGCCGCACTACGTCGCGGCGGTTCCGAACCCGAAGGCGGCGCTCGCGCTGCTGCGCCGTCTGGAGGGACTCGTCGGCGTGGCGGTGGAGGCCTCCGGTCTCGAGGAGGAGACCGAGTCCTACGAGAGCCAGGTGAGTCGGGCCGTGGCGGCCAACCCCGAGATCGAGGACCTCGTCCGGCGACTCGAGGAGGAGCAGGCCGAGCGCCTCGACATCGAGGAGGACGTGCCCTCGGGCGAGGCGCTGGCGCGCGACTTCGAGCGCTACCTGCGCCAGCACGGCGACGGCTAGAAGCGCGGCCCCTTCAGCCGACGAGCCGCTCGATCAGTCGGTGGAGCTCGGGACGGAACTCCTCGGCCGCCTTGGCGGGGTCGTCCTCGCGCGCCAGCGCCCGCTCGCCGAGCCCGTCGATCGCCGCGACCACCAGGCTGGCGTCCTTGGCCGGGTCGCTGCTGCCGAGCGCCTCCATGGCGCCCGCGACGGAGCGCTGCTCCGCGTCGCACCAGGTCTGGGCCGCCTCGCGGAGCTCGGGACGCTGTCCGGCCTCGAGCCAGAGCTCGTACTCGGCGATGTAGGCGACCCGGTCCCTCGCGGCGGCCACCAGATCGTCGGTCAGCCGGTCGGCCAGCTCCCGCGCGGAGCGCACCGAGCGGAGCTCCTCACCGCGTCGCCGGTAGCGCTCGACCTCGCTCGCGGCGACGTGCTCGAGCGCCTGTCGAAGCAGGTCGTCCCTGGAGTCGAAGTAGTAGGTCGTCGATCCGAGCGGGACGCCGGCCTCCTCGGCGACGGCGCGGTGGGTGACCGCCGATCGGCCCGACCGGCCGATCAGGCGCAGGGCCGCCTCGAGGATCTGCTCGCGCCGGCTCGCGGTCGCCTGCTCCATGTCGATGAGGCTAACTGGCACCGGAGAGGTTGAGCCCGACGACGCCGCCGATCACCAGCGCAATGCTCGCGAGCTTCAGCGTCGACACCGACTCGCCCATCGCGGTCATGCCGATCACGGCGACGGCCGCCGTGCCGACGCCTGCCCAGACCGCGTACGCCAGGCTGACCTCGAGCTGCTTGAGCGCCAGGGCCGTCAGCCAGAGCGACAGCGCGTAGGTGGCGATCACGAGCGTCGAGGGCAGGGGGTTGGTGAAGCCGTCGGTGAAACGCAGGAACACCGTGCCGACCACCTCGCTCGCGATTGCCGCTGAGAGAAAGATCCACGCCAACATGATGTGTACAAATGTACCACATTCCTGTACAAATGTACAGACGGCCGCGAGTCAGGCTCTGGCGCGCTTCTTCGCGCGCTTGATGCACCTCTTGCGCTTCTTACCCTTCGGGAACTTCCTCTTGCACCTCTTGATCGCCTTCTTGAGGTTGAAAGGCGCTTGGGTGCCGGTCCCTGCCGATCCAGGGGCGGGCGGCGGAGGCTGAGGCGGCGGAGGCGGCTGCACCTCGAAGGCACCGATGTCGCAAGTCCCTGCGGCCCCGCCGCGCGGCAGGCCTCGCTGATCGGCCGTCGGGCAGAGTGGGAAGGCATCCCCCGGCGGCGAGGGGTTCCCGGCCTCGATCGCCGGGCTCCCGGCGAGGAGAGGGATTGTCCGCGTGAGTCCGCCGTTCATGCCCAGCATTCCGAGCATCGGATTCGCGTCGACGAAGTCGCCGGTCGCAGTGAAGCCATTGCAGTTGGGATCGGCAGCGCTGCGGAGGTTGTACCCGGCCGAGGCGAAGGCGGCGCCCGCGCACTGACCGTCCGAAGACGGGGCTCCGGCGCCCACGCTGTTGCCGGCGAGGATCGTGTTCGCGATGTTGACGGTCGAAGCGTTGTTGTAGATCCCGCCGCCGTCGCCGCTGATGTTCATGTCCTCGTTCGCCGTGTTTCCGGCGATGGTGCTGGAGAGGATCGTCAGGGTCCCACCCAGCGCGACATTGATCGCGCCACCGAACTCGTTGGAGCCGTTCGCAGTGACCGTCGAATTGGTCAGGATCATGGTGCCGGGGTTGGGGCCGAACCCCTTGGTGAGCGCGATCGCGCCGCCGCCGAAGTTCGCGTGGTTGTTGTCGATGGTGCTGTTGCTGATTCTCGTCAGGCCTTCTCCCGCCCAGACGGCACCGCCCGATGCGGCGAAGTTGTCGAACAGCCACACCGTGTCGAGTTGCAGCTCGCCGGTTCCGTTCTTTCCGACCCCACCGGCGGCGAACGCGGTTGCCCGCGCGTCAGCGATCTTCAGCCTCTCGATCCGCACCGTCTGTCCGGTCGCGTCCGTGACGGCGAAGAGGGGCGAAGTCATTGAGTTGCCGGTCACCGCGAGCTGGTCGGGACCCGGGCCGGTGATCGTCATCGGCGAGGTGATCTGGAGGGTTCCGCTCGTCAGGGCGATCGTTCCGGTGACCCCGAAGGTGATCTGGTCGGTCTGTCCGTTGGCGTTTGCGTCAGAGATCGCCTTGCGCAGTGAACCGTCACCTGAGTCCGCGGTGGAGGTGACGACAAACGGCGCGGCGGAAGCCGGGGCGTCGTCCGCCGCAGCCGCGGCAAGCGCGGCGAGAAGAGCAACCCCTAGCTCTCTGAACCTTCTCCCTTTCGTTTTCGCAGCCTATGCCTCTGAGGCGGGGCAGATCAAGCGGAAGTCGCACCATGAACAAATGTCGGGGGACGGGCGAGGCTCGAAGTCCTGTCCGAGGATGCCCTCGCCGACCTCCAGCACCACACCCTCGACGCGCTCGAGGTCGTCGGGCGAGCCGCCCACCGCGACCTTCTCGTCGGCGAGCACGTACCAGTAGCTGCCCGCGGCTCCCTCCAGGCGCCAGGCCTCTCGGGCTGCCAGCCGGTAGATCGCGAGCTGCACGTCGGACTCGAGCTCCCGGGGCGGCTTCGGGTCGCCGGTCTTGTAGTCGATCAGCTCGTAGCCGCCACTGGGCAGCTCGTCGACGCGGTCGACGCGGCCGCGCAGGTGATGGGGGCCGATCCGGAAGTCGAACTTGCGCTCCACCCAGCGCGGCTGGGAGCCGCTCGCCACCTCGCGGGCGTGGTAGCGGTGCAGCGCGTCGATCGCCTTCTCGCGGAACTGGAGCTCGTCGTCGGACTCCCCGAAGCCTGACCTGCGCCAGGCGACGGCGAACAGCCCCATCAGCCGCTCGATGTTGCCGGCATTGGCGTCTCCGGAGGTCTGCTGTCCGTGGAAGCGCTCCAGGACCTGGTGGATGACGATCCCGAAGCGCTGGTTGATCGTCGTCTCCTGCGGGATGCCGAAGACCCGCGCGAACTTGTACTTGAGCGGACAGGTCCGGTAGAGCTCGATGTCCGTGGCGGACAGGGCCAGCCCTTCGCCGCGACGGGGCAGGAAGGCCTCGAGGGAGGGCTCGTCGCGCTTGGCGATCAGCTCCCGCCGGCGCTTGGCCGCGCCCTCCTCGTCGAGTAGGTAGGCGTCGAGGCCGGAGTCGCGCAGGGCCGCGCGCTGCTCGGGCGAGGCCGCCTGCTCGAGCAGGTCGTTGACCACCGCCAGCGAGTCGGAGACGGGCTCCTCGCTCGACCCCTGGATCAGCCCGGCGAGCTTGACCAGCTCGAGGAACCGAGCGACCGCCCGGTTCACGTCGACGTAGGTGTCGAGCCTGGGCTCGCGAAGCTTGCCGCCGGCGCGCCAGGCCTCCTCCAGCACCTCGTCCTGGATCATCCGGTAGGTCGCCTGCAGGCCCTCGGCGGGCCCGAAGAGCTCCTCGCCGTGCTCCTGCTCGGTGGCATCGAGAACGGCGCGGGCTTCCTCGTAGAAGGGAGAGGGGCGTGCCTCGCCCGACTCGGTCGCGGCGGGCCTCGCCAGCACCAGGTCCTGCGTCGCTCGGGTCATCGCCACGTAGAGCAGCCTCCGCGACTCCTCCTCGTGCGAGGGCGTCGGGCCTCCGACCCCGGCGGGGACTGCCGGCGGTCCGGCGGGAGCCGAGCCCGGCACGGCTCCGGCCCGCAGACCGACGATGTACACGCGGGTGAACTCGAGACCCTTGGTGCGCTCCAGCGGCATCACCCGCACCGCCTCGGCGATCGGCTCGTTCTGCTCCTCGACGGGCGCGACTCCCGCTTCGGATACCGCCACCAGATAGCGGACGAAGTCACGGTTCGAGCCGCCGGGCTCGCGTCGCATCCAGGCCTCGGCGAGCTCGCCGAGGCGGGAGAGGTTGCGGAGCCGCTCCGCGGCCTCCGGGTGGGCGGCGAACAGGCGGTGGCGGCGGAAGCCGATCCTCTCGATCAGCCGGCGCACGAAAACGTCGGCGCGCATCTCGCCCATCGCGCGAGCGGCCGCGCGGTGCAGCTGGAGGAACTCCCGGATCCGGTCCCGTGCCTCGGGAGGGATCTGCGGGCTCTCCAGCGATGCCTCGAGCGCCGAGACCATGTCGAGCTTGCGGCGGCGCGCGATCGTGGTGCAGCGGGCGAGGTCCACCGAGCGGAGCTCCACGGGAGGCCGGCTGAGGGCGCGGACGGCCGCGGCGGCGTCGGTCGGGTCGGCCAACAGGCGAAGCCAGGCGATCACGTCCCGCACCTCCGGCCGCTGGAAGAAGGCGCCCGGCCCGCTCAGCCGGTAGGGGACCCGCCGCTCCTCGAGCGCGGCGGCGACCGCTCGTGCTGGGCCGCCGCCCCGCGGCACGGCGACGCAGATTTCGTCCATCTTCAGCTCGCCCGCGGAGAGGGCGGTCTCGATGTCACGCGCGACGGCCTGGGCCTCGGCGCGCTCGTTGGACCCCGCCCAGAAGCGAACCCGGGTGGGGGGCCCGGCCGCCCGACGCGGGGACTCGGCGCCGGTGCCCGCCTGGGCGACCACCGCATGCGCGGCGTCGAGCAGATCGCCCCCGTAGCGCCAGGTGGGCTCGAGCGCGATCTCGCATGGCCCGATCGCCTGTCGCGCCCAGGCCGAGGCCGCGTCGCAGGGCCCGCGGCCCTGCTCGTCGTCGCAGGAGAGCACCGCGGAGCCGGAGCCGCGCGCCAGCGCCTCGATCAGCGAGCGCTCCGCCGGGCAGGCGTCCTCGAGCTCATCGACCATCAGGTCCGGGAACCGCTCGCCGATCGCGGCGGCGAGCGCCGGCCGGTCGCCGAGCAGCCTGGTCAGCTCGAGCACGGCGTCGATGTCATCCATCGCTCCCGCCGAGCGCACCATCGAGTCGTGAAGCTCGTAGATCTCGGCGAACTCCCGCTCGCGCGCAGCGGCGTCGCGCTCGGAGCGGTCACCGCCCGCCTGCTCATCGGCCCAGCGTGCGAAGCGCTCCGCCGTGACGCCGGCCGACTTGAGCGCGTCGATGCGATCGACGATCCGGGCGAGCAGGCCGGCCGGATTTCCGCGAATCTCGTGCCTGCGCAGGGGAAGCTCGTCGATCCGGTCGAGCAGCATCGCGAGGCGCTCGGCGGGGCTCAGGGACTCGAAGAAGGGGTCAATCTCGGCCTCGGTGGCGTGCTCGCGGAGCAGGCGCGCGGCGGCGACGGGGTGGGTGTGGACGACGAGCTCCTCGTACGCCGTCTCGATCGTCGCCTCCGCGCGCGTCCTGATGCGCCTCGCCGCGGCCACGGAGCGGGTGAGCACCAGCGCCCGCCCTCCGGAGCCCACCAGGTGGGCGAGCCTGCGCGCCAGGGCCTCCGAGCGGCCGCTCCCGGCGACCCCCAGCACCAGCAGGGCGCCCTCGTCGTGTGCGAGGACGGCCTCCTGCTGCTCGGTCAGCCGCGGAAACCCGTGGTCGGCCTCGTCTCCCATTCGATTCAGGCTAATCCATGCCCCCGCTAACCTCGCCCGCGTGTCTGGGCCGACCGACGAGCAGTGGATCGCCGCCTGCCGCCGGGCGGTCGAGGTGCAGAAGCGGGTCTTCGAGGAGCACCGCACCATCGCCCAGCGCACGCAGTACGAGGACGTCGGCGCGGGGGGCGACCGGACGCTGACGATCGATCGTCTCTGCGAGGACGCCGTCTTCGACCAGCTCGAGGCTCTCCACGACGAGGGTTACGCCTTCAGCGCGGTCTCCGAGGAGCGCGGATCGGTCACCTTCGGCGATGGCGACTCCACCCTGCGCGTGATCATCGACCCGATCGATGGCTCGCTGAACGCCCGCCGCACGATCCCGCTGCACAGCCTGAGCGTCGCCGTCGCCGACGGCGACTCGATGGAGGACGTCACCTTCGCCTACGTCTACGAGTTCGGGGCGGGCGAGGAGTTCGTCGCCACGATCGACGGGGACGCGCTGCTCGACGGCCGCCCGCTCGAGGTCGCGAGCGGCGAGGGCCTCGAGGTGATCGCCCTGGAGGCGACCAAGCCGGAGCGGGTGCTGAAGGCCGCCGAGCTGCTCCAGGGGCGCACCTATCGGATCCGGGTGCCGGGATCGATCGCCGTGGCGCTCTGCTACGTGGCGGCGGGCCGCTACGACGGCATGCTCACCACCCGGAACGCCCGCTCGGTCGACGCGGCGGCCGGCCAGCTCATCGCCAGGGTCGCGGGTGCGGCGCTCGAGTTCTCGGGCGGCGGATTGGCTGATGCGACCCTCGACCTGGGCGCCCGCTACGACGTGGCTGCGGCGCGCACCGCTGCGGACCTGAGGGTCCTGCGCGACGCCCAGGACGCCGTTCACGCCTGAGGGCCCATGACCGAGCGTCTCGTCGACTGGAACCTGGCCGAGCGGCTCGCACTGGCGCTCTCCGGCTCGGGGCCGGAGTGGGGTGGGAGCGAGGCGGAGCTGCGCTCGGAGTCCGAGCGCGCCGCTCGCCTCGTCCGCCGCTACACGCGCCTGCGGCCGAAGGCCCCGCTGCCGGCCGCCGAGCTGATCGACCGGGCCGAGTGGGCCCGGGTCAACCTGGACTCGTTCGAGCACCTCTCCTCCAGGGTCGAGGAGCACCTCGAGCAGCGGATGTCCGGATCGGACAACGGACGCGTCGCCGGGATCCAGCGCACGATCGTGCGCGCCGCCACCGGGGCGGAGGCGGGGCTCGCGGTCGGCTATCTGGCGCAGCGGGTGATCGGCCAGTACGACGTCGCCCTGATCGGCCCGGCTCGGGAGCCCAGACTGCTGTTCGTCGGGCCCAACCTCTCCGCGGCGCGAGCGCGCCTGGAGGTGAACGGTGAGCTGTTCCTGCGCTGGATCGCCCTCCACGAAACCACGCACGCCGTTCACTTCGCATCGGTGCCGTGGCTGCGCGAGCACATCGGCGGGATCGCGGAGGAGCTCTTCGAGAGGGCCGCCCTGGAGGTGAAGCCCGGCGAGATCCTCGGCAAGCTGGTGCGCCTCAACCCGCGCGAGCTGCTGCGCACGGTGAAGAGCGGCGAGCTGGCGACGCTGCTCCTGCCCGAGGACCAGCGCCGGATGATCGACCGACTGACCGCCGTGATGACCATGGTCGAGGGCTACGCCGAGCATGTCATGGACGCCGTCGGGGACCAGCTCGACCCCCGCTACAGCGACCTGCGCCGTGCACTCGACCGGGACCGGGAGCGCCGTGGCCTGCTCGACTCGATCGTCTCCAAGCTGCTCGGCCTCGAGCTGAAGCTGGCCCAGTACCGGCGCGGCAAGGCATTTGCGGACGAGGTCGTCCGCTCGCACGGGATCCGGACGCTGAACCGGGCCTGGAGCGGCCCGGAGGCCCTGCCGGGCCCCGAGGAGCTGGACGAGCCAGAGCGCTGGGTCGAGCGGGTGGGTGCGGCCCGGGAGGGTCGTCTCCTGTCGCTGTTCAGTCGCGTGTAACCCGCCTCCCGGCCGGTGTAAGAACATGTGTTCGCCAAAACATGTGTTCGGTGCTAGCCTGCCGAACTCGCTGAAAGAGACCGACGTAAGCAAGCCGAAGGGAAGAAGAGCCGAGATGGCCACCAAGACCAAGACTGAGACGACCACGACGACCGAGCAGACCGCGGAGAGCCGCAAGCCGTCCGAGCAGGCGCTGCAGGCCGTGGACGTCGCCATCGGCGCCGGCCCCGCCGTCGCCGACACCGTCCGCACCACCGCCGAGACCTGGACCAACTCGGAGGCGCGCTCCCAGGAGATTGACGCCCTTCAGAAGCGGGTCCAGACCCTTCGCAACTCCGAGGGCCGCAAGAGCGAGATCGAGACCCTGCGCAAGCGGCTCGCCGCCGAGCTCGAGAAGGCCGAGGCGAAGGGCGGGGACGTCCGCCGCCAGGTCACCGATCAGCTCGTCGGCAGGGCGCGGAAGGCGCGCGGCCGCTTCGAGCCGGTCTACCGCGAGCGGGTCGAGCCGACCGTGAAGAAGGTCGTCGAGCGCGTCTAGCGCTTAGCCCGGGCCGCCCAGAGAGGTGGCGCGCCCGGAGAAGCTCCGCCCCCCAAGTCAGGACGGGCGGAAGCAGTACCTCTCCTCCCTGAAAACCGGGCCCGTGTGGCCCGGTTTTCACGTTCCCTAGACTTTCAATCGTGCCCACCAAGGAACAGATCAACGAGAAGCTCTCGCACGTGATCGATCCCGAGCTGCGCCGTTCGATCGTCGAGCTCGGCATGGTCCGCTCGATCGAGATCCGCGACGACGGGCGCGTCGAGGTGGTCGTCTCGCTGACCACCCCCGGCTGCCCGATCCGCTCCCACTTCCAGCAGGCCGTGGCGCAGAACGTCGGCGAGCTGGAGGGGGTGAAGGCGGTCGAGGTCGGGTTCGACGTCCTCTCCGAGGGCGAGAAGTCCAATCTTCAGGAGAAGCTAGGTCGCCCGAAGCTTCCCGAGGGCGCCCTGGCCCAGGTCAAGAACGTGATCTGCGTCTCGTCGGGCAAGGGCGGCGTCGGCAAGTCCACGATGACCGCGAACCTCGCGGCCGCCCTGCACGCCGAGGGCCACAAGGCCGGCGCCCTCGACTGCGACGTCTACGGCTACTCGATCCCGCGGATGCTCGGGATCAACAAGAAGCCCGAGGTCTCGCCGGAGCGCAAGATCATCCCGCCCGTCTCGCCCGCCGGGCCGAGCGTGATGTCGATCGGCTTCTTCGTCGAGGAGAACGCGGCCGTGGTCTGGCGCGGGCCGATGCTCCACAAGGCGATCCAGCAATTCCTCGAGGACGTGGCCTGGGACGAGCTCGACTACCTCCTGCTCGATCTGCCCCCCGGCACCGGCGACGTCTCCATGACCCTCGCCCAGCTCCTGCCCCAGGCGAAGATCCTGATCGTCACCACGCCCCAGCCGGCCGCGCAGAGCGTCGCTCGGCGGGCCGCCGAGATGGCCTCGAAGGTCGATCTCGAGATGCTCGGCGTGATCGAGAACATGTCCGCCTTCACCGGGCCGGACGGCGAGCGCGTCGCGATCTTCGGCGAGGGCGGGGGCCAGCTGCTCGCCGACGAGCTCGACGTCCCGCTGCTCGCCAAGGTGCCGCTCTCCACCGAGCTCCGAGAGCACGCCGACGAGGGCAGGCCGCTGGTGATCGACGATCCCGACGCCCCCGCCTCGCAGATGATCCGCGAGGCCGCACGCGGCATCGTCGCCGCCACCCCGGTCGAGCTGCCGGTCATGCAGATGGCCGCTGCGACGGCCGCGCCCGCCGGGAACGGCGGGAACGGCGGGGTCAGCGGCACCGAGCTCCCGATGGTTCAGTAGGGCCGTGCCCCTCCGCTGGCGGGCGACCGCCGCGGCCCTCGTCTGCGCTCTCCATCTCGCCCTCTTCGCCCCCACGATCGGGGACTGGTCGTCCGTCCTGGTAAACGACTTCGCGCCACAGGCGAGGGCGATCAAGGACGGCGATCTGCCCTACCGCGACCAGGCGATCGAGTACCCGCCGCTCTCGGTCCCGGTGCTGATCGCGCCGGCCTACCTCGGCGACGAGAGCACGCAGGGGTTCATCGACGGCTTCATGTGGGAGATGCTCGCCTTCGACCTGGCGATCGTCGTGCTGATCGCCCTCGCCCTGCCGGGGGAGGCCGCCAGGGTGCTCTCCGCCCTGGGGATCTACACGGCGGGCCTGGTGATCCTCTCCGGCGTGGTCCTCTCCCGCTCGCTGATCGACTACGGCCCGCTGGCACTCGATCGCTTCGACCTCGTGCCCGCCCTCTTCGTGCTGGCGGCGGTGCTCGCCCGCGACCGGGGCCGCTCCGCGACCTGGTCCGGGCTCCTCTCGATCGGCGTGGCGGTCAAGGCTTTCCCGCTCTTCCTCTATCCGGCCCTGCTGCGGGGGGAGCGCAGGCTCCGGCGCGTGATCGTCGCCGGCTCGATTCCCCTGCTGGCGTGCGCAGCGGCCGTCATCGTGATGGGGGACGAGTTCGGCTCGGCGATCACCTACCACACCGAGAGAACCCTCCAGGTCGAGAGCCTCGGCGCGAGCGCCTTCGAGGTGGCCCATGTCCTGGGTGCCTCCGGCATCGCGACCGGCGTCGGCCACGGCGGCTTTGAGATCTCGGCCTCGGGCGCGACGGCCGCGCGCTGGATCTCCGTCGTCCTCGGGGCGGCGGGCTACCTCTGGATCGCCTGGGCCGGCTGGCGCTCCCGCGTCACCAACCTCGAGCTCGTCTGCGCCCTGCTCGCCGTCCTCGTCGTCTTCGCTCCGGTCCTCTCGCCGCAGTTCCTGCTCTGGCTCTTGCCGGTCTCCGCCTGCGCCTACGGGTTGCGCCGGGAGAACGTCGTCCTCCTCCTCGCGATCCTCTTCACCCAGATCGAGTTGCAGCACTACGACGGCGTCGACAGCCTGACCGGGACCTTCGTCTGGCCGCTCGTGGTGAGGAACCTGCTGCTGCTCGCCTACCTGGCGATCGTCTCCTCGCCGATCGTCGCGCGGCGCCCCGAGGCCTCGCGCGGCCGCGAGGATGAAAACCGATCCCTCGCGACCGCTGCGGCCCCGGGTTGACTCCCCGCCAACTGCCCCCAAGCTCGGCCCTTCAGATCTGACTACGAAGGTAGTCGGGACCGGCTCGGAGCACAACGCAACTTCGGTGCGACAAACGTCGAGCTTCGCGACTCGTCGAAACTAAGCACCGAAGTCAAGAACCCCTGCAACTGGAGAGGATCCCTGGATTGTTAGAGGCCCCGTCCGGACGGCGTCCGTCTTCTGCAACGGCCGGGCGCCCATACATCCGTTGCATCCGGGCATCCTAAAAGTGGGTAGGGTCATTCCGAATGACCGTCAGGCATCCGGCGCGGGCAAGGAGATCGCTCATCGGACGAGCTGCGCTCGGGCTGATCTTCATGCTCGTCGTCTGCGTCCCGCTGGCGCGGGCGGCCGTTCCACCGGTTCCGGACAAGGACCCGTTCTACGCGGTGCCCGACGGGATCGCCGACCTGCCCAACGGCACCGTCCTCGATTCCCGGCAGATCACGGCGTACTCCGGTCTCCTGAAGATGCCGGCGACCGCGTGGCAGGTGAAGTACAAGACCCTCGACAGCCAGGGCCGGCCGACGGCGACCGTCACGACGGTGCTCGTGCCCAATTCACCGTGGACCGGGAAGGGACCGAGGCCACTGGTCTCCTACCAGGTCGCCGAGGACGGAGTGGGATCGAAGTGCTCCGCCTCTTACGGACTGAGTGCGGGCCTTCAGCTCGGTTCGCAGGCCGTCACCGGCAACGCTGCGCTCGAGACGGTGTTGATGCGGCTCGCTCTCCAGCGGGGCTGGGCCGTCGCGGCGCCCGACTACGAGGGGCCGCGGTCGGAGTTCCTCGGAGCCGACATGGAGGCCCGGGGAGTCCTCGACGGGATTCGCGCCGCGATCGGGTTCCAACCCGCCGGCGTCTCTGACGAGGCCCCGATCGCCATGTGGGGATACTCCGGCGGGGCCCTGGCCTCCACCCTGGCGGCTCAGCTCCAGCCGAGCTACGCGCCGGACGTCAAGCTCGCCGGGATCGTGCTCGGTGGTGCCGTCGGGGACCTCAAATCGAGCCTGGCGGCCTTCGACAAGCTCGGCCTCGGCGGCGCCTCGGTGATCGGGTTGATCGGCCTCAGCCGCGCCCACCCCGATCTGCACCTGGAGCAGTACCTCAACGCCGCAGGCCAGCGGGCCATCGTGGCAAGCCAGTCCGACTGCCTCGCGGACGCGCTCCTGCGATACCCGGGCCGGACGTCAGCGAGCTTCTCGTTGCCGGGCTTCCTCGATGGGCCAGTCTTGACAAAGCTGCTGCGGGAGAGCAGCCCGCTGGGACGTCCGGGAACCCCGAGCGCGCCCGTCTATGACTACCACGCCGGCCAGGACGAGCTCGCGCCGATCGGGCCCGACCGGGAGCTGATGGCGCGCTACTGCGCGGACGGCGTGGCCGTCCAGCACGTCGAGTTCCCGGGTGAGCACCTCTCGGAGGTCGCCGTCGGCGCCCCCGGCGCTCTCGCCTACATCGCTGATCGGTTCGCCGGGCTCCCGGCACCGAGCAACTGCTCGGGCTAGGGCTACGCCTTCGACTTGTAGTACTCGAGATTGATCTCGGTGTACTTCTGCCACTCCTCCGGGAGCTGGTCCTCGGCGAAGCAGGCGTCGACCGGACAGGCCTCCACGCAGGCGTCGCAGTCGATGCACTCGTCCGGATCGATGAAG